>JADFYA010000484.1 GCA_015233285.1 Deltaproteobacteria bacterium
CCGATTCCGCCGGACTAAGGTTACCCATAGACGATTTTTTCCGGTCTCTGGCCCTGGACCAGGGCGAAGACGCCTGTTGTATCATCTTGTCGGGAACCGGATCAGACGGCTCCTCCGGATTGAAGGTAATTAAGTCCGAAGGCGGCCTGGTGTTGGTCCAGGATGAGGAATCAGCCAAATACAACGGCATGCCGCGCAGCGCCATAGCCACCGGGATGGTTGACTTTGTCCTGCCCCCTGAAGAAATGCCCGAGCGATTGATCAAATACCGGCAGACCACCATTCGTCTGGGGAGAGTTAAGGCCACCGTCCCTGAACCAAAGGTCTTGGACGACTTGCCGAAAATATTCGCCCTCGTCAGGTCTAGAACGGGTCATGATTTTTCCTCATATAAAATAGGGGCCATCCTCAGGCGGATAAAACGGCGGATGGGCCTGAACCAGATTGAGCAGATTGGCCATTATGTGAGTTTCCTTCGTCAAAATCCAGTGGAAATAGATACCTTATTTAGGGACATACTAATTGGTGTCACAAGTTTCTTTCGGGACAAAGAAGCCTTCCAGGTCTTAAAGGACAAACTGTTACCTCAAGTACTGGCCGGCTTAAGCCCGCCCCAAACCTTTCGGGCCTGGGTGGTCGGATGTTCCACCGGTGAAGAAGCCTATTCTATCGCCATAACCATCCGGGAATGCCTTAACATGATGAACAAGGAGATAAGTTTTCAGGTTTTTGCGACGGATATAGATAATTTCGCCATCGCCAAAGCCCGTGAAGGCTCCTTTCCTCTTAGCATATCGGCTGAAGTCAGTCCTGAGATTCTGAGTCGATATTTTATCAAAGAGAATTCGTCCTATCTGATAAAAAAGGAAATCCGTGAATCAATGGTGTTCGCGGTGCAAAATGTCCTTAAAGACGCCCCATTTTCCAGACTTGACCTGCTTAGTTGCCGAAATTTACTAATTTACATGGAAAACGATCTTCAGAAGAAACTCTTCCCATTGTTTCATTATGTCATCAAAGAGGGTGGGATTCTTTTACTGGGTCCCTCGGAGAGCATAGGATCATTTTCCGATCTTTTTGCGGTAAGTGACAAGAAATGGAGGATCTACAAAAGACACCCGCAGGCGCGTTCTGCGCGGGCCATCGTTGATTTCCCCGTCGGCTTAAAGACCGAAACAGTCGGTTTCCTCGCCTCGGCGTCGGCACCTGTTAGAAACAAAAAAGTAGATCTCATCAAAAAAGCTCAGGAAATAGTATTGGAGAAGTTCTCCCCGACGTGCATTCTGATCGACGCCAAAGGAGAAATTCAACATATTCAAGGGAAAACAGGCAAGTATCTGGAACATGGTTCCGGTTTGCCCGGTCTAAATCTATTGAGCCTGGCCCGTGAGGGTTTGCGTCCGGATCTCGATTCCGCCTTACGCAAAGCTATGATGACTAAAGAATCAGTAATTGTCGAAGGGTTACGAGTCAAGACAAACGGTAACGGTGATGTCCAACCGGTTAAATTGACGGTTATGCCGATTAACGACATTCCTGAATTGGCGGACATGACCATGGTTGTTTTTCAAAATGTGGCCCTCCCGGAGGAAGAGGCGAAAACAAGGACCACCAAGGGAGCGGCCAAACAATTCAGCCAACGAATAGCCGCGCTTGATCTTGAGCTGCGTGAGGTGAGGGAAAACCACCAGATCGCCGTTGAAGAACTTGAGACCTCCAACGAGGAACTTAAATCATTGTACGAGGAGATGCAGTCAAGTAATGAAGAATTGCAGAGCGCCAATGAGGAATTGGGGGCTTCGAGGGAAGAACAGCAATCCATGAACGAAGAACTTCAAACGGTCAACGCGGAGCTTCAAAGCAAAGTTGATGAACTATCCCAGGTCCATAACGACCTCAAAAATACCCTTAACAGCACTGATATTGCAACTATTTTCCTGGACACATCGCTCCTGGTCAGACGATTCACCCCACATGCGAGTAAGATAGTCAACTTGATTGAAACAGACGTGCGGCGCCCCATCGGCCACATAGCCACCAACCTGGAATACTCGGATTTGGTAAAAGACGCTAAAATGGTGCTTGACACGCTGATTCCTAAAGAAACGGAAGTCCGAACCTCCGACGGGCACTGGTATGCCATGCGGATTTTACCTTACCGCACCACTGAGAACCAAATAGATGGCGTGGTGTTGACCTTTTTCGACATAACCGAATCAAAACTGGCCAATGAGGAATCTAAAGTGGCCAAGGAATTAGCTTACAGTATCGTAGATCTGGTCAGAGATTCCTTACTGGTGCTGGACGGCGACCTGAAAGTAATCAGGGCCAATAAAACTTTCTTAAATACCTTTAAGATGACCGCCGAAGAGACCCACGGACGGA
>JADFYA010000485.1 GCA_015233285.1 Deltaproteobacteria bacterium
ATGGCGTTCAGGGCGCTGTTGGGACTGTCGGAACCGGTTCTGGTATTGCCATAGGCATAGAGTTGACCGTCGACCATGATCACGGCCTGGGAGCTGACCGAGCCGACATCCACGCCGCCCGTGATGATCTTGCCGGTTTTCCAGTCAATGTCTGGATTGGTCCATCGGGATTCCTTCCACCTCCAGAATTCTTCAGCCATTTGGACTCTCCTTCTATTTCTTGCTACCGGTCAACCGGCTGATAGTCAGGTTAACCTTCCCGCATTATTCCGCGGCGGCCAAAGCGGCGCCGAAGGCCCCGACAATATCCGGATCTTCGGGAACCAGGATGTCGGTTTCCAGCATGTTCTTCAGGCTGGTGTAGAAACCGATATTTTTGGCCAAACCGCCGATCAGCATGACCGGAGTTTCCAGGCCGACCCGCCGGACCAGGGACGTGATCCGGTCGGAAATGGCATTGTGGATGGCCCTGGCCATATCGGGCTTGGCCGTTTTGGCGTGGACCAGCGTGACCAGTTCGCTCTCGGCAAATACGGCGCACTGGGCATTCATATTGACCATTTTGGTGGATTGGAGCGACAAGGGGCCAAGTTCTTCGAGAGTGACTTCCAGGGCGCGGGCCATGGACTCGATGAAAGCTCCGGAGCCCGCGGCGCATTTTTCGTTAATGGCGAAGTCGACCACCTTGCCGTCGGCATTGATTTTAATCGCCCGGCCTTCTTCCGCGCCGACATCGATAACCGTCCGAATGGCCGGATTCAGGGCTACGGCGCCTTTGGCCGCTGCGCTCACTTCGGTGATCTTGGCCTGGACATAGGGCGCTTCATCCCGGCCGGCTCCGGTGGCCACGACTTTTGAAATATCTGAAGCTTTGATCCCCGCGGCCTTTAGGGCTTCCTGCCACACTGCTTCGGCGGAGGGCTTAACATCGTATCCGGCGTCACCCTTGGCCTGGCCGATGATCCGGCCGTCTTTGACCACAACGGCCTTGATGGTTTTCGAGCCGGCATCTATTCCTGCCGTAATCACAATGTCCTCCCTCATGATCAAGGAATGTCGATTTCAAGACCAGTTGATCTCTTCGGCTTCCCTGATGGCGAAGATCCCGTCTAGTCGATTCGGATGATTTTGACGTGTTTTCCGACCCAATCGGGCGGCAAATAAACACGCCCACTATTGCAACTTAGTTTAACCTCTTTTTCCAGCATTTCTTCGCCATAGACGACGAACTGGACCAGGGCGCCGTGCGGCTGGATGGTCTCTTCTTCGACGGAGGTGCTGTTGTCCGTTTTGGGCATGTTTAATCTTACCTTCTTGGTGAAGAGGCAAGGTGCGTCAAATTATGTCGTTACGAAGCCACCTTAACGTCCTGCAGGGCCTGGAAGATTCTTAGTTTAGTTATATTGCAGCTATAATGTAACTATAATGAAGCTTCATCGGGTTGTCAAGAAAAAACCGGTAGATCAAAATTTTATGGGCGGGAGCGGGGGCAATGCTGTTGAATTAAGCGTGCGGCCGGGGCTGGAATCCGCCCCATTGTCTGAACCTTGATTACGCTGATTAATTGATTTACTATGATGTTTTCGGCTTCAAGGCTAAACATGAACTCCCACGGCCGACTCGGCAGCCCAACGTGGGTATTCTGTTTTACTCATAGCCTTTCATCTAATCAGCGTAATCAAGGTTCAGACGATCAATATACCTAAATATCAGCAACATTATTCTAATTCAACAGCATTGGGGAGCAGAGGAGGCTTAGAACGTCCAGTCAGGATAACTACGAGAACAAAATTTCTATTTTAACCTAAGTTCGCCGAGTTTTCCGGATTATCCGACGGGTTATACTAGTTGGATTTTTCGTGAAGGAGACACGAGGAAGATTGGCGGGCTGACAACTTTTGCCGGCGACAATTGGACCGTGGTCAAACATAAAATGAGAACATATTATTAACCTGAGTTAGGCGGGTTTTTCTAATTAACTACTAGAAATGTATCCGCAGATGGCGCAGATTAACGCAGATGGAAAAGAGTCTCAGATTTATTTTGGCCCTAATCTGCGCAAATCGGTGCAACCTGCGGATTGAATCATGGCCCTTGATGATAATCGGTTAGCATACTCGTCGAACTCAGGTTAATTATAAGATCAACCCCGACATCACAGGCTTCGTTCCAGGTTAATGGTTTTAGATGGGCTAAAGTGGTTCGCGCTAAAAAAATGTATCAGTTTCGAATCATTCCAGTCGACCAGGGTGAAGATTTTTTTAACGCCAAGTGTTCTCAAATGCGCCATAAATTCATTAATCAACAGGTTACCGATACCTTTCTGCCGGTAAGAGGGATCAACACCGATGGTGTCCAAGGTGGCTTTTTCATTGGAAAT
>JADFYA010000486.1 GCA_015233285.1 Deltaproteobacteria bacterium
ATCGTTTCCGGGGTGATGTTATGCTCCCGGTTGAATTCCCCCTGGATTTGCCGGCGGCGGGAGGTTTCTTCCATGGCCAGACGCATGGATTCGGTCTGGACGTTGCCATAGAGAATCACCTGGCCATTAACATTCCGGGCGGCCCGGCCACAGGTTTGAATCAACGACCGGGCAGAGCGGAGAAACCCCTCTTTGTCGGCATCTAAAATGGCCACCAATGAAACCTCCGGGATGTCCAGGCCCTCTCGCAATAGATTAATTCCAATCAGGACATCGAACTCGCCCAACCGTAGCTCCCGGATAATCTCCATCCGCTCGATGGTTTTGATGTCGGAGTGGAGGTATTTCACCCGGATCCCCAGATCGGAATAATAATCAGTTAGATCCTCGGACATCCGTTTGGTCAAGGTGGTGACCAGAACCCGCTCGTCTTTGGCCACCCGCAGCCGGATTTCTTCCAGGAGATCATCCACCTGGTTGTCTGCCGGGCGATGGATGATTTCCGGGTCCATCAGGCCGGTTGGCCGGATAACTTGCTCAATAATCAGCCCTGGGGATGTATTCAGCTCATAATCAGCCGGCGTGGCCGAGACGTAAACGACCTGGTTCACCCGCTCTGCAAATTCCTCAAAATTAAGCGGCCGGTTATCCAGGGCGGACGGCAACCGGAATCCGAATTCGACCAAAGTGCTTTTCCGCGAGCGGTCGCCTCGGTACATACCCCGGATCTGGGGCACGGTTATATGGCTTTCATCGATGAACAGTAAAAAGTCCTTAGGAAAATAGTCCAACAGAGTGGGTGGCGGCTGGCCGGGGGCCCGGTTGGTAAGGTGGCGTGAATAATTCTCTACCCCGGTACAATAGCCGATCTCCAACATCATCTGCAAATCGTAATTAGTCCGCTCCTCAATCCGTTGCGCTTCTATTAACTTACTCTCTTGTCTAAAAATTTCGATGCGGTCTTTAAGCTCCTCCTTGATGGCTTTCATAGCCCGAGTCCGGTCTTCCGTGAAGGTGACATAATGGCTCCCCGGATATATGGTCACCCGGTTCATAGTTCGGAGCACCCGTCCCCGCAATGGGTCAATTTCACAAATGTTTTCTACCGTATCCCCGAAGAATTCGATCCGCACCGCCTTTTCCGACTCATAGGCCGGGAAGATATCGACAATGTCACCCCGGACCCGGAAAACACCCCGATGGAAGTCGATATCATTTCGGGTATATTGGATTTCCACTAATTTTCTGATGACCGCCTGGCGCGATATGGCCATGTCCCGATCCAAAGTCAGCAGAAGCCCGTAATACGCCTCGGGTGAACCAAGGCCATAAATGCAGGATACGCTGGCCACAATCAAGACGTCCTCCCTTTCGAGCAGGGAATAGGTGGCCGCGTGGCGCAACTTGTCAATCTCTTCATTGATGGCGCTGTCTTTGGCGATATAGGTGTCCGTGGCCGGGAGATAGGCTTCAGGCTGGTAGTAATCGTAATAACTGACAAAGTACTGGATCGCGTTTTCGGGAAACAGGGATCTGAATTCACTGAAAAGCTGGGCCGCCAAGGTTTTGTTGGGGGCAATCACCAGGGTGGGTTTCTGAACTTGAGCCACCACATTGGCCATGGTAAAGGTCTTGCCGGAGCCGGTCACCCCCAGCAACACTTGATGTTTGACCCCGGCGAGAATATTTTCCGAAAGAACCTGGATCGCCCTGGGCTGATCGCCTTGGGGCTTATATTCCGTCGTTAACTTAAATTTTGGCATAGTCCGGTTTCTGGCGGCTGGTTGCGTGTTACGGGTTGCGGGTTGCTGGTTACGCGTTGCTGGTTACGCGTTTCTCGTTATTTGTTGTGCGTTGGAGGCGATCAGTAACCAGGTTATCTCTTTCTTGCCCGACCCAGGGCGTCGGCCATTATCATCGCATGTAGAACTTTTTCCGGGGTAATCTTGCCGGCTTCGTGGTGAATAGACTGTTCGGGGGCACACGCTTTCTCAGCGGCCTTCATTAGCATAGCTCGGTCGGTTTGCTCAAGTCCGATATCAGCAAAGGTTGTCGGCAACCCTACGTTCTCGCAAAAGGAATACACTTGTTCCACTTCTTCGGGCAAAGCTGCTGTGAGGTGGAGTCCTGACAAAACCCCAAAGGCAACCTTTTCGCCATGATAATATGCGTGAGTTTCTTTAAGGGCGGTGAGTCCGTTATGAATGGCATGGGCGGCAGCCAGGCCGCTGCTCTCAAATCCAATGCCGCTAAGCAATATGTTGGCCTCGGCAATACAATTCAATGCCGGCGTAACGATGTGTGCTTCATTCGCCATCCTGGCCGAAACGCCATAATCCAATAACGTTTCGTAGCAAAGTCTG
>JADFYA010000487.1 GCA_015233285.1 Deltaproteobacteria bacterium
TTGCATGCAAAATAGTCGGGGCAAACAAGGTATTGTTTGGAAGTGATTATCCCTTGATTCGACCGGCCAGATATTACCGAGAGATGAAGGCGGCCCGGTTGGATCCGGATGACCTGGCCATGATTTTTCCAAAATACCTTTGAACCGACCCAGGGCGGCCTGATAATGCTTGGACTTGAAATAAAATTCTCCGATGTAATACTCGTGGTCAGCCAGGTTCCTGATACATTTATCTCGCCGCGCCTTGGCTTTAATGGCATAGCTTGAATTGGGATAGGTCCGGGCCAATCGATCAAACTCTTTCGCAGCGCTTTCTGTGGCCGATTGATCACGGTCTATGGTCAGCATCTGATTGTAATAACACATCCCCGTCTGATAAATGACATATGGAACAACCTCATTTTTGGGATGCAGCTTTTCAAAGTCCTGATATTCAAAAGCGGCTTCAACATACTCTTCCAGGTTGTAGTGGGCGTCGGCGGTCTTCAATTCAGCCAACACCGCATACTTGCTGTAGGGATATCGATCTTTGATTTGCTTAAACAGTTCAACGGCTTTTTTGTAATGCCGATCGTTGAATTCGTCCATCCCTTCCGCGGCCAGTTGATGGGGACCCATCGGGCCTTCTTCCTTAGGCGGGTTACCGATGCCTAACCAGTTCAGCACGGCGCAACCAGGTAGGGCGATCAGGACTAGACTCAGCATGACTAACCTGAAGACGCTTCTTTTATGTTTTCGCATATTGCCCACTAATGCAGTTGTTCCATATACTTTTCGGCCATAAACGCGGCTATCGCTCCGTCTCCTACCGCAGTAGAAATCTGTCTAAGGGTTTTAGACCGAACATCACCGGCGGCAAAGATGCCCTTAACCGAAGTTTCCATGGATTCGTTGGTAGTGATGAAGCCACCGTCATCTAATTTGACGACGCCCTTGACAAAGTCGGAAATCGGCTGAACACCGATGAGCGGAAAAACGCCATCGACAGGCAAGGTGGAGGCTTCATTGGTCTTGACGTTCTTAAGAGCCACCCCAGTCACTTGGTCATCGCCGTTTATGGCGGTAACGACCGTATTCCAGATGGCCTCTATTTTGTCATTGCGGGAAACCCGGTCCCTCAGGACCTTGGTGCCCCGGAACTCATCCCGACGATGGATCAGAAAAACCTTAGATACGAATTTGGTCAAAAACAACGACTCTTCCAAGGCCGTATCGCCTCCGCCAATGGCCGCCACGGTCATCCCCCGGTAAAACGGGCCGTCGCAGGTGCCGCAATAGGACACTCCTTTGCCGACCATGGCGCTCTCGTTAGGCAAACCCAGTTTCCGAGGTTGGGCACCGGTGGTGATGATCAGGCAGCGACAGGTCAATTCCCCGTCCGTAAGCACGACGCGGTGATAGTCTTGCTCCGGCCCGCCCGGTTGAATGGACACGACTTCGCCGCTTTGGATGGTCAAGCCGAACTCCAGGGCCTGATCCTTCATCTTATCCATCAGGTCGAATCCACTTACTCCGCCGGGGAAACCAGGATAATTCTCGACCCAGTGGGTGGTCAATACCTGGCCCCCTGGTGAAAGTTTCTCCAGCAACAAAACATTAAGCATGGCCCGACCAGCGTAAAGCCCAGCCGTAAGTCCGGCCGGACCACCGCCGATAATGATAATATCACGGTCTACAGTCATCTCTGGAGCCTAACTTTTAGATCACTTTTTTGATGGCGTTTTCTATCTGGGCCTTGGATACGGCGCCGGTGATTTGTTCGGCGATTTGTCCCCCTTTGTACAAAATCAGGGTGGGGATAGCCCGAATCCCATATTGGCCGGCCGTTTTGGGGTTTTCATCTACATTCAGTTTGGCTATCTTGATCTTGCTGGCATATTCCTTGGCCAGTTCTTCAACCACCGGTGCGATGGCCCGGCACGGACCACACCAGGCGGCCCAAAAATCTACCAAGGACGGAAGGTTGGATTTTAGTATCTCGGCGTCAAAGTTTTCATCGTTTACGTGCAGCAAGGCGTCAGACATTTGTCTCTCCTCTAAAAATGGTAGTCATGAATAACCATGATCAATATTTTGGTATCTCCCGGATTATTTCACGGGTTCCATGACGAATTTCGAAAGGCATTGGGGTCGAATGGAATCCCCCAGCAATTCCGAACGTCGACGTGTCAGTGCCGGGTAAACTAGCAACTCCGGCTGGGAAACCCAGAGAAATGACATATAAGCATATCAATTACACCTTGTCAACAAAGGATTCACACTTGGCGCGGCTATAATTGCCGCTTCTGAGATCATCTGTTGCCGGTTGCTTGGTTCTGGTTGCTTGTTGCTCGTTGCCGGTCAATGTCAGTGACTTAAGGGT
>JADFYA010000488.1:0-1854 GCA_015233285.1 Deltaproteobacteria bacterium
CCGCGAATGAACATAATTATGATGTGTGATCAAAGCATGTTAGATCACCGAGGCGGCCCCGGTCGAGGTTCGGAGCCGGGCTGTCCTCAAAAGAAATCACGGCAGATAAATTTTTTGGTCACGGTTTAGAATTTTTTGTGTTAATATATGACGCTCAAAACTATGCCGGCCTGGTTACGCTGGTCTAGATGTGTCGCAGCCGCTCATCGTCCTTCGGCATCGTCATTAACATCAGCCGGACTTAGGCGAACCGACGAATTCATTAACTTAACTACTTCATCCACCCATCACCCCGGCCTGACGCGTCAATGCGGCCGAGGGTTGAACAACCGGAGTCTGGTCAGAGATTATGAAATCATTTGTCAATGTCGGAATCGCTTTGATCCTCGCCGTCATGCTGGGTACGCCGGCGTGCCAAAAAACCGAAGAGCAATCATCCGGAGCCGGGGAAACAAAACCGCAGACGGCAACCAGGCCTCAAGAGCCGGTTAAAGAGCCGGCCGCGGTATCGGGTATTGCCCTGGGAGCAACCCTCGACGACGTGATGAAAAAGGCTCCCGGAGCCAAACAAGTCCCGGACCAGGCCGGAAAATTTACCATCCTGGTTGATGCCGACCCGGGAGAACTATTCAAAGTCAAGGCCTCGGCCCGGACTTTCTTCTTTGATGTTGAAAAACACCTTCAGGCCATCATCTATAATTTTGACTTCGGGTTCAACGGAAACCAGGCCGGAGAAGCTTACACCCATCTGACCCAAACGTTTAAGACCGAATTCGGAGCTACCCCGGCCGAAGTAAAAAGTTCCTACCGGTCGGTCTCAGATGATCAGGCGGCCTGGGGTCTGGTCCTGAAAGAGCAAAAAGAAGTGGAGCTTGATAATAAAGTTAAGGAATTACGGTGGTCTGGAGTTAAGATGGCGATTACTCTGTCACTGGCTGAGATGGTCCCGGTGGGAGTTTCCAAGGACAAGGCGGGAGCCCGGTTTGAATCGGTGGCATCTTTTTCCCTGGCGGGTTTTTCACAAGCATTGGAAGGAAAATAAGCTGTGATTGGGATTTCGTTCTGACGTTCAAGAAAAAAGTTTGGGACATAACCAGGGTTGTCGAAGTTTGCCGAATTGAGTGTCACATGTGGCATACGAAGATAGTGGCATGCTTATCATGTAATTAAATCGTATCGCTATGATACATAAGACGCAACTTGCACCCCAATATCATTGAGTTAAGTGTGCGAACAATCGTGCTGACTTTTTTAAAATAGACCATTCCGAATAAGCCCCACCGGGGCGCTCTAAGCTAGCCCAGGGCAGCGTCTTGGGAAATACGGCAGGTTACGTGTCATCAGTATGGTCAGGAGGTCGGCCGGTTCCCAAAGGCATCTCCTTTGAATGGGATATCCGGCTACGGTCGAGGTGATGAACTACCAAGGACTTTATGTGGGCATTATAGGTTATTTTGTATAGTTGTCGCCCATACCCAGGGCGCTGCCCTGGGCTAACCTAGAGCGCCCCGTTGGGGCTTAAGCGAAATTAACCATTCATTTAGATAGGATCCGATGACCCGGCACCTTAAGTCAATCGTACATTGACTTGCACCATAAAACCCGTAAGTTGATCAAACCACTATTTGGAGGGAGCACACATGAAAAGAATTCTTGTTCCTTTAGTCCTGCTCATTCTTCTAATGACATCTGTTAATGCCCAGGCCTCCTGTATCACTTTCACGATGTCCGGGGGAGGATCCAACGAACTCGAAACCTATTGCGGCCGGTTTGGGTACACGGGAGACACCCGGACATTCTACTATGTGGACAATAACACCTACGTGGTTATCGACACCTGGTGGGACTCCAAAC
>JADFYA010000488.1:1947-2359 GCA_015233285.1 Deltaproteobacteria bacterium
GTATGGATATCCCGATAATCCCTCCATCAAGGTCAGGAAGGCCCGGGAGATCGGTATATATATTGTTCATAATAAAATGATTTATTGCCCAAAATTGGATAAACTCAAATCGGGCTATAGCGTGGTCTCGCATAAAAATTTCGTATCAGACGTTAAAGAGCTGGACCAGTATCTAGCCTCCTGGAAGAAGCACGGGTCGCCGGATCAATAAGCCTTTCCGACGGTGGAATGTGTTGCGGTGAGTCCGGGGGCGCGCCCGGCCGTAGTGGGATGATTTGCATAAATCGGTGAATATTGATGGATTTTAAAGTATTATTAGCCACTTTTGGAACAATTTTCTTGGCTGAATTAGGTGATAAAACTCAAATCGCCTGTATCCTCATGGCGTCCAAGCCCGGGAAACCGGTAGCCG
>JADFYA010000489.1 GCA_015233285.1 Deltaproteobacteria bacterium
TGCTTCCGGCCGGCGGCGTCCGGTCATAATTAAGGGCTCTGAATTTAAAATTGATTGTGACCTGGCCGTGATCGCTGTAGGCGCCGGACCAAATCCGCTGCTGACCTCATCCACGCCGGGCATCGCCTTGAATAAATGGGGCTATATCGATGCCGATCCCAAGACGGGGAAAACGGCCCTGAAAGGTGTTTGGGCCGGTGGCGACATCGTGACCGGTTCCGCCACTGTCATCCTGGCCATGGGCGCCGGCCGCCTGGCCGCTAACTCCATCCACGATTACCTGATGCGCGGCTGGTAAGAAATTGGCATAAGCCGGTTCGGAATTGAATAAATTGAATATAACGCACCAGAGGGGTCAGGATTGGCCCCTCTGGTGTTTGCGGATCAGATATTTTGTAAGTCATTCTGGTTTGATGCGTCTTTTGTCTCGTTACTTCGATGTGTAATGCATGATAGTTCCGTCTTCCCCCACGGCAAAGACATCGGAGGTTGAACTCCCCCAAACGGCATCGAGCGTTTTGGTCGTGTTGCTCGGCATGGCGGTCCATAGTTTGCCGTCATAGTGTAAGATTGTGCCGCTGGTACCCACGGCAAAGATGTCAGTGCCGGAACTCCCCCAAATTCCTGTGAGGCTACTGGCCGTAAGACCGGGTATGGCCCGGCTGAAACTGGTCGCCGCCCAGGTTTGAGGTGATCCTGACACCGGGGTTCTGACAACCTGGCCGGTGATGCCGTAAGCCATAGTGAACACAACCGAAGCTTGATGCGGGGAGTAGATATCCTGTCCCTGGAACTTGGTGGCGGTCGGAGCGGGATCCCAGAAGACCTCACCAGTTAAGGCGTCGTTGCTGCGAAGTAGTAGACCACCGCCGTTTTTGTAAATCTGCAGGTAGAATCTTTGGCCGTCATCGGGAGAGCTTCTCCAGATACCGTCCTCATCCGCCAGGGGTTGAGCTATCTCGGCAGGATCCCTGGTTATGACGTAGGATAGACTTATTCCGGTCGTCAGGTCGGTCAAGGTGTAAGAGGCCTGAGAAGAAGAGGTGAACTCAATCTTGACGCTGTATTTCTTGCCGCCGTTACCTATGTCCACGCCGTTAAAAATACCGTTTTCAACTTTAGCCGCGTACGCGGCGATAATATTCTTGCCGTCGGATGACTCGATACACATGGCGCTGTTGTTGGTATATGTCTGATAATAGACGACCGGTCCGTTGCTGCTGCGCCAGATGCCGTCGTTTCCGGGAAGTGCCGACCAGTTAGTCCCATCATAGCGTAGAATTGTGCCGATATCACCTACGGCAAAGACATTAGTCCCGGAACTACCCCAAAGGCCACGGAGAGTATTTGAAGTGGGGATGGACATGGCCGTCCAGGCGGTACCATTATAGTGTTGGATAGAGCGAGCCCCTGCGGCAAAAACATCGCTGCCGGAACTGCCCCAAACGCTGAGGAAGTAGTCGTTAGATTGGCTGCTGTCGTACATGTTTGTCCAATTGGATCCGTTATAATGCAGGATCGTGTTGAATCCTACGGCAAAGACATCCGTTGCCGAACTGCCCCAAATGCAGCTTAGAGGGTATCCCCAACTGGTCATTGAAGACCAACTGGAGCCGTCATAACGCTGGACCACGCCGGAAGATGACAACAAGGTGCCCACAGTCAGGACATTTGTGCCGGAGGTACCCCAGACTCCTGCGAATTGATATAGAACGCGGGATGATATACCCCAGCCGGACCCATCATAGTGCAGAATCACCCCGTCGTCTCCAACCGCGAAGACATTCGTTCCTGAATTCCCCCAAACGCCTCTAAGAATCTTAGAGGTAGGGCTGGACATGGCGGTCCAGCCGGTCTCGCCTATAGCCGGAACAACCCATAAGGTAGCCAGAAAACTGGTTAGAATAATGACTGTTTTTAGACGATTCATATTATTATCTCCTTGAATTTAGTTAGGCTGGACCTTCTTGACCAATATTGAAAGGCCGGGTGATGGCCATCACATTTCTGCTAAAACATGACGTTGGTACATTATCACTTTCTTATCTCTCCGTGAGTCGGGACCGCTTTCATGTTGTTGCCTACATCATGCGTTGATTTCTTTTAAAGTTGTCACTTAGCCGGGCTGAACCGGGTCACGTTCCGGCACTGGTTCAGTTGAGTTTAATCCAAGTGGTCTTACTGGGCGAATATACATTAGATTCTGGCCAGTTGCATGACGCTAGCTCGATCATAGCATTTATATAACAATCCCGGTTTGATATATAGATTTCTTAAATTGAACTGAACCGGTGCCCATATCTGATCAGAGCCCAAGCCGCGGAGGAGATGGAATGATTATTACAAAAAACATGCCAT
>JADFYA010000048.1:0-471 GCA_015233285.1 Deltaproteobacteria bacterium
TGGCCCCGCCTGATTTCAGGGTAGGGTCCGATATATTCGGGATTAATATACTTGAGATCCCACAGGCTGTAACTGAGATTTCGGGCTATTTCAAGCATCTGCATATCCCTCTGGACAACTACCCTGACGGTCTGGGGAGGTGGAGGGGCATCCCGTGAATCAAGTTTGTGGAAATCAAACTTGCCCAAGCTCTCAAAAATAATCTTCATGGCCAGGACCCTGGGGGCATACCGCTCCTGCTCATTGCTGTAATACTCCACCCCCCTGGATGTTTTGCCCTTCACCAGCAAAACCAGATGCCAGAAATCAGAATCGCCTTGATCCAGCATAGCCCGTTCCAGTTCTCCAGCTTCATCGGCAGCCCCTTTCCCCCCGCCGGCGTCATCAGGACCGGGCCGAAGCCCATGGGTCTCCAGCACCTTGGTCAGACCAAAGTCACCTTTGTTATAAGCCGTCACGGTCAGCAGCCAA
>JADFYA010000048.1:519-14109 GCA_015233285.1 Deltaproteobacteria bacterium
GCCGCCTCAGTCGCCTTTTCCAGGTTTAGGCGCTCGTCCACATTCTCGACAAACTGTAATCCGTACTGATGCGCCGCGGATTTCATGAATTGCCACGGCCCTCTGGCCCCGGCATAGGAGGTGGCCCAGAAGTTAAAGTTTGATTCCACCGGGACAAGATATTTCAGATCCGCAGGCAGACCTTCCCTGGCCAGTATCCGCTCGACAGCGGGAAAACAATCCTTTCCCATATCGATTAGCTGTCCAAGCATTCCTTCGCGAAAAATAATGGAGTTGGTTTCCCGCTTCACCCGGCGGTAAATAAATGGGTTGGTCAAATCAACGGACTTGCCGCAG
Source organism: Deltaproteobacteria bacterium (assembly GCA_015233285.1). The sequence goes on from JADFYA010000048.1 coordinate 856, forward strand.
AAGGTGACGGCGTCGGGCAGGCGGAAGGCAGGCAGTTGCTTCGCAGCAATCCGCTCGAGCTGGTCTTCAAGGTGGGCTAATTTAACATATTTGTCGGAGACTGCTTTGTCGGTCAATTGGCTGCTGGAGAAGAATAAGAAGCCAAGCAGGATACCAAAAATGAGTCCGATGGCGATTCCTCTTTGCATGGTGTTCCCCATCCTGAACTGCGAACAAAACGCTGATCTTTGGCATATCGTTGAAGCAGGAGAGCCACAATGCGGAATTTTAGCATGAGAGACCGACGGAGTCAACGAATTAGAAAGTAACACTCCGATCCGTCCAGGGGAAAAGCCCTGAAAACTCGTCGCCGGACGAAAAAAGCCCACTCCGATGGGAATGGGCTTTGATTCAAACAAAATATATCGGCTGAGTTTAGGAGGCCAACTCCTCTTTAACGGAAATGGCGACCTTATAGAGGATGGTCAAAATCAAGAAACCCGTGGCCCAAACTCCCAGGGTAATAAATAATTCAGGGGCGCTGGGGACGTACTCCGTGACATGCTCCAATGGACTGGGGGTAAAACCACCGGCGATCATGCCCATGCCTTTGTCAATCCAGGTTCCCAGAAATACGCAAATGGCGCCGGCCAACAAGATCTTCTCATTTGCCCGGGCCTTGCGGGTCAGCAGCAAAGCAATGGCGACGAGGCACAGGATAATGGCGGACCACATCCAGGGGACATAAATCCCGTGACCATGGAGGCCGACAAATAGATACTTGAAATGAAGCATATGTTCCGGAATCCGGCTATAGAACACTGTAAACACTTCGAGGAAGAAAAAGAACACGTTCATGATGATGGCATAGGTGACGATGGTCCCCAGCGCCTGGATCGGCTCTTTGCCTGGGTCGAATTTGCTCCACTTTCTCACGAGCAGACATAAGATGATCAATAATGAGGGACCGGCGGCAAAGGCCGACGAGAGGAACCTGGCGGCCAAAATGGCGGTTAGCCAGTAGCCCCGGCCGGGTAAGCCGCAGTACAAGAAAGCCGTCACGGTGTGGATACTGACTGCCCAAGGGATGGAGATGTAAATCAAGGGCTTGACAAAAGCCGGAGGTGCAACCCCCTTGCGTTCCGCCGCCAGGATCACCCACCCGATAATGATGTTTAGGAACAGATAGCCGTTGAGCACGGTCATATCCCAAAACAAGACGGATCCGGGTGTGGGGTAGAGAAGAACGTTAAGCATCCGCATCGGCCGGCCCAGGTCAGCCAGGATGAACATCAGACACATGGACACCGCGGCCACTGCCAAGAATTCGCCCAGAATGGTTATCTTGCCAAAGGCCTTGTAATGGTGAAGGTAATAAGGCAAAACCAACATGACCGCCGAAGCCGCGACTCCAACCAGGAAGGTAAATTGGGCGATGTAGAACCCCCAGGAGACGTCTCGGCCCATGCCGGTGATGGTCAAGCCCTTTTGGTATTGGAGTAAATAGCATCCAGTACCAATCCCGATCAGGACTAGCAGGCCGATGAGGCCGGTCCAATATTTCTTAGGTCCAACAAGAGCTCTTTCAAGCATAGTCACCTCATACTATGTAAAAAATCGAAGGGTCCGTACCTAACTGTGGTTTTCGCCTGATGGAGAAGTTGGCACGCAGGATGCGCCTGACTTCGGAGTTAGGATCATCCAGGTCACCGAAGATCAGGGCGTTACTCTTACAGGCTTCAACGCAGGCCGGGTAGAGTCCTTTAGCCAGTCTCTCCGCGCAGAAATTGCACTTTTCCACCACACCTCGAGTCCGCGTGGGAAATTCTCTGTTCGGGACCTCTTTGTCGGCAAAGTAGGTCCGGGGATCCCTGAAGTTGAAGCTCCTGGCCCCGTAGGGGCAGGCGGCCATGCAGTAACGGCAACCGATACACCGGTGCATGTCCATCATGGTAATGCCGTCTGCCGCCTTAAAGGTGGCCTGAGTGGGGCAAACCCGGACGCAGGGAGCATCGCCGCATTGATTACAGAACACCAGAAAAGGCTTGTCCTTCACTTCCGGCTTAACGTACTCGTTAGGCGAATCGGGAAAGGCGTTTTCAAAAGGTTCTGCCCAGATCCATTTAATTTCGTCCTTGGTGCCGCTGAAATCAGGCACATTGTGGCTGGTATGGCAGGCGGTGGTGACGTCATGGTAGTCTTCTTCCCTAAGTTTCCGGATGTCTACGACCATGGCCCATCTTTTTCCAGCCGTCAAGGGTGCCGCTTTAAGTGCAGCTTCGAGTTGCTTGCCGGAAAGGACCTCAAAGGCCGACGCAGCACCGACGCCCAGGGCGGTAATACCGGCTATTTTAAGAAAATCTCTTCTATTGAGGCTCATCACTTAGTCTCCTTAGGTTCTTTAGCCTCCGCGGTCTCCTTAGACTCTTTTGGCTCTTTCGGCTCGATATGGCAGTCCCAACAATAAGGTGTGACTTTCAGGTAATTGTGGCATTGATCGCAAAACTGCTTTTTACTGGAATGGCACTTCATGCAGGTATTGGACAGACTCTTGTCGAAGTGCTTTCCGTCAAAGGCCACGAAAGACCGCTTATTGTCCCGAACCACCTCGTCACGCCAATTGTTCAAGATCTGCATATGTGATGTCTTGATGGTGTCCTTGGGCAAGACGCAGTTCTTTACATTCTTCGGGAGCTTGGGATCCGGCTTGGGAGCGGCCCGACCCATATTGAACCAAAAGGGAAATGTCATGAGAATGACGAAGATAACTATTCCGGTTATTATCTTGCCTGAGTCATATAATTTCATTCCTCATTCTCCTCCATCAGGTCTGCTATCTCCTCGCCGCGCAGGTTAGTTGTCCGTTCGTTTTCCCCTTCCAGAACCAGGGCATTGGCAACCAATTCGTGCAGGCCGGCAACTCTGACTCCTGGGACCCAAAAGTCCATGGAAGCAGTCAAAACCGCTCGATCGATGGCGCAGATACAACCCAAGCAGTTTACGCCATGCTTGTCATGCACATGTTTGACTGCGTTAGCCCGGGGGAGCCCGCCGCGCAGTCTGATATCCATATTTTCACCGGCATTCAGCCCGGATCCGCTCCCGCAACAGAAAGTTTGTTCCCTAATCGTGTTAGGCGGCATCTCATAGAAATTGTTGACGACGTTCTTCAGCACATACCTGGGTTCCTCCAAGAATCCCATGCCGCGGGAAGTGTTACAGGAGTCGTGCCAGGTCACTTTGAGATAGTCATTCCGGCTCTTGTCGAGGTTCAATTTATTATTTTTGATCAAGTCGGCGGTGAATTGGGCGATATGGACCATCTTGATTTGTGATGCGTTATCAAATACTGTCCCGGTGATGGGGGATTTGGGCACCTCCAGAAAATCCGCCGGTTCGTTCATGGTTCCCATGTACTGGTTAATCACCCGCCACATATGGCCGCATTCGCCGCCTAAGATCCATTTTACTCCCAGTCGCTTGGCCTCGGCGTACATCTTGGAATTAAGGCGTTTCATCATCTCATGGGAGGTGAAGAAGCCGAAATTACCACCTTCCGACGCGTAGGTGCTCCAGGTATAATCCAGATCCAGATAATGGAAGAGAATCATATACCCCATGGCGGTGTAAATGCCGGGATCGGCAAAGACATCTCCCGAAGGCGTGAGAAACAGGATTTCTGCGCCTTTGCGGTTAAATGTCGGTTCCATCTTGACCCCGGTATTGGTTTCAATATCGTCCAACAAGAAGTCAAGAATTTCTTTGAAGGCATGAGGCTGAATTCCCAGGTGGTTACCGGTCTGGTAACAATTCGCCACCGGGGTGATGATCCAGTCGATTTGGCAACCGATCAGATTGAGCAGCTCGCGGGCCATGATGGTGATTTCCGCGGTGTCAATCCCGTAGGGGCAAAAAACGGAACATCTCCGGCACTCGGTGCATTGATAGAAGTAGTAGAACCACTCTTTAATGATCAGGGGAGTCAGTTTTCTGCCGCCGGCGAACTTCCCGAATAATTTCCCGGCCGTGGTGAAATCACGCCGGTAAATGGACCGCAGCAACTCCGCCCGAAGTACCGGCATATTCTTGGGGTCCCCGGAGCCGATATAAAAATGACATTTATCAGCGCACGCCCCACATCTAACACAAATATCCAAAAACAACTTGAATGAGCGATATTTCTCCAGCCGCTCGGCGATCCCGGTCATGATAATTTCATACCAGTTGGACGGGAGCTTCCAGTCCTCATCAAGCGGTTGCCATTCTCTGGGGTTGGGAAGCCCAACTACTCCCAGACTCTTTGGTTTTCCTGCGTGACAAAATCTGCCCGGTTTGATCTCGATGGGAGCGTCCATCCATCCCTCAAACGGGACGTGGTAATCTACCTTCGCCAGATCTGCCGGTTTAGGATCATTCTTGGCCATGTCTTATTCCTTTTCGTCGGATAATTCCTTTTCGACAGGGAGTCCAGCCTCTATCATCTTATCCCTGAAATGGTCTTCGTACTGGGCATAGGTATGCAACTTGACGGGGTAGTTCCAAGGATTAACGTGGCGCACTTGGCGATTATTGTTAGCTAAGTTTCTGGTTGGGCTTAAGAACACGCCACCCAGGTGAACAAGTTTGCTAAAGGGGAAATAAATGATCAATACGCACACCAAGAACAGATGGATGTAGAACAAAGAGCCGATCCCCTTTGGTACGGCGGGATGGAAAGTAACCAGCCCCATGGCCAGTTCCTTGATCGAGACTACGTCTACTTTTAGGATGTAACGCATCAAGATGCCGGTGGTGCCTATAGCCAAAATGAGGAACAGTGGAAAGTAATCGGCCGGCAAGGAGATGTAACGCACTTGGGGAATGATCACTCGCCTGATGAGCAGGTAGGTGACGCAGGCCATCAGCAGGCCGTCGGAGATGTAGAGCGCCGGCACCGTCACTTCAAAGAAGCTGTCCATATTTTCGGCCAGGTGCACCAGCGCCGGGATAGGCTCCGTAAAGAATCTGAAATGCCTGAAAAAGATCATTAAGAAAGAATAATGAAAACCCAAGGCGGCCATCCACAACCACTTGGTGGACCTATAGTCCAGTTTGGGACCGCCTCGAAGCTCTACCGTGGTGCCCCGAAATAGAGACCTGAAGGTAAGAACCTCAAAGGCCATCCGGATCACTACCCCTAGGGTGCTGGACGGATTTTCAATGCAGTTGGCCTTGATCCAGGGGAAGGATTTCTCTTGGCCACAAGTGGTGGGGATGCGGAAAGGAACCGGTGATTGCGCCCAATTTAGGACACGGTAAACCACACCGGCGACGAAGGTAATGATTGCGATGTAGGGAATAACCACTCCGAACAAAACCTGGAGGTTAGTCAGGGCACCCGCCCAGGCAATCACAATCAGCGCTATCACCGCCAGGAAGGACAGTAGGAATGAGGAGATGATATTCATCTACGGATACCTCTTTTGATGTTATTAATTGATGTTACCGTTAACCGACCTCCGAATCCGAATCCGGATCGTCGCAAATCAGTTTTGCCTTTCTTAGCAACATATGAACATTACTTCGGGCTTCATTGACCCTAATTTCATAAATCTTTTCCCGGCAGGACATATAAATATCAAAGGAAAGCAAGGCCAATTTATCTACTTGGGACTCAAAGGCCAGCAGTTCGTCGGTGAGATCATTCTGTTTTATCTCTTTGCCCAGCTCTTGTCTGACCACCCTTTTCAACAAGAAGACAAAGCTCACCGCGGCCGACGCCGAAAAATCTTGAACCGCTCTGATCCTCACTATGTTATCCAGAAAGGGAACAATCTCTGTATCGCCGCTCCCCTTGAGCAATGCACTATATACGTCTTCCACCTCCTTAGCTAGGGTACAGCCCACCGGGTTGGCAAACCGGTTCTTTTGACTCTTCATAAAAGTGGCCGTTTCCTGCGGGTAAGATTCCAAAACGGCATCAAACCACCGGCTTACGATAACGGATTTTTTCTTGGTTAAAAGATCAATAAGCGCCATGATCCCATTTCGTTGCCATCAACATTCATGGCGGTTAAAGGTTTTTATTATCGGGGGCCCTGGGGAAAGATATCCTTCCGACTTGTTTTTCAGCCGCACCAGCCGCCTGATCCGGCTCTGAATCACCAGAACGCAGTGAATTCATAAGCAACTTTTGGCACCCGCCGTTGAGGATGGGACTATAGTCGAACTTTGAACCTTTTGTCAAGACAAAAACGAACCCTTTTACGACGTTATGACGATGGCTGCTGACCGTGACGGCTTATAACAAAGGTGACTTTGGTCTGACCAAGGTGCTGGAGACCCATGGGCTTCGGCCCGGTCCTGATGACGCCGGCGGGGGAAAAGGGGCTGCCGATGAAGCTGGAGAACTGGAGCGGGCCATGCTGGATCAGGGCGATTCCGATTTCTGGCACCTGGTTTTGCTGGTGAAGGGCAAGACATCTAAAGGGGTAGAGTATTATAGCAATGAGCAGGAGCGGTATGCCCCCAGGGTCCTGGCCATGAAAATTATTTTTGAGAGCTTGGGTAAATTTGATTTCCACAAACTTGATTCACGGGATGTCCCTCCACCTCCCCAGACCGTCCGGGTGGTCGTCCAGAGGGATATGCAGATGCTTGAAATAGCCCGGAACCTCAGCTACAGCCTGTGGGATCTCAAGTATATTAATCCCGAATATATCGGACCCTACCCTGAAATCAGGCGGGGTCAGTCGATTCATTTGCCCACGGAACTGGTCAAAGATTTTCAGGAGCACCTGAATATCGCGCCGTCGCCGGTTCAAATGGCCGCGGGAAGCCCCCCCGAGCCTGTAGCGCCCCCTCCGGCCGGAACCCCTGACCGATTCTTGAGTTTGAAGAAGAACGAGACCATCTGGGACATTGCCAAACGAAACGGTATGTCGATGAAGGACCTGCTGGCCTTGAACTCACTGGACTATACCGCCTGCCGGACCATCAAACCGGGATTTAAGGTGCGGGTGAAGTAACCTGACATCCCGGCGGAATCTTGTCCGGGACCAGCCTCCTGCCGCTTCGTCTGAACAGAGACTACCGCCACTCCACCAGCGAGCTACCCCAAGTCAGACCTCCCCCGAAAGCAGTCAGAATAATCCGGTGTCCCGCTTTGACGGCCCCGGTCCTGACCGCCTCATCCAAGGCAATGGGGACCGTCGCCGAAGAGATATTTCCATATTTATGGACAGTGACATAGACTTTATCCATGGGTGCATCGAGTTTCTTGGCCAGCGCTTGAAGCATCCGGAGATTGGCCTGATGGGGGATAATCAGGTCCACGTCGTTGATGGTTATCCCGTTGAAGTCCAAGACCTCTTGACACGATTCGGCGAAATGGTTCACCGCCACCCGAAAAGACTGGTTGGCCTCGATCAGTTTCAGGTAATGGAGTCCCTGGGCGACACTTTCATGGGAGATGGGCGTGGTCTTGGAGCCGCCGCCGGGCATGAGCAGATTAGCTCCATTGGCCCCGTCAGTGTGAATGAAGGTGGACTTGACCTCCGGGCCTGGGACGTCTCTTTCCAACATCACGGCCCCGGCCCCGTCACCCCACAGGATACAAGAGCCCCGGTCCGACCAATCCACCACCCTGGTCATGATTTCTCCGGCCACGACCAGGGCGTTGCGGCAGAATCCGGCTCGAAGATACATTTCGGCGGTGTGCAGGGCAAAGATGAACCCGGAACAGGCCGCAGTCAGGTCAAAGGTCACCGCCTGAGGCGCATTGAGTTTGGCCTGGAGCCAATTGGCCGCGGCAGGACAATGGGTGTCCGGCGTGATCGTCGCGAAAATAATCAGTTCCACCTCGCCGGGTGATTTACCCGCCGCGTCCAATGCTCTTAATGACGCCTGAAGCCCCAGATCCGAGGTGTAGACATCCGGGGCGGCCCGCCTTCTTTCCTGGACTCCGGTCCTTTTTACAATCCATTCGTCGGTGGTATCCAAAGACTTGATGATTTCGGCGTTGGTCAATACATATTCCGGCAGATAAGAACCTGTACCGGTGATATGGATGGTCGTCATGAATTAATTTTCTCCCGTGAAGATATGAAAGTAGACCCCAGATCGGCAGGAGAACCCGAGGCGGTATACGGCTGTTTGGTTGGCCGGTTACGCTCAACCCTAATTCAATTAACCGGGCCTAAATACAATAGGTATTGCTCGATTCTTTGTCAAGTCAAAAAGAGCCTGGGGGATGAACGATCGGTTTTCAGCCCTGGCCGGAGGAATACAATCGGAAGTTAGTCGTTCCAGTCCACCGTCTTAGTTACGGGAATGGTTAATTTCTACGGAATGCTCATGGGGAGATGCCTGGAGTCGGGGCGGGAAGGGCAGGGAGGACGGAGATTGCCGAGAAAAAGGAATTGCGTCCAGGCCGGCGATTTTTTTGAACCACTGACCTGGACGCTGTATATCACGGGCGTTGGATCACCCAGAGACGATTAAACCTTAGAAGGCCATCCCCAAGGTAACGCCGCCAAAGAAGAACTGCGAATTGTCGCTAAAGCTGGTGGCTTGGATCTCATTCTTGGCCGTGTTGGTCAGAGGAAAAGAGTAACCGATTTGTGGCTGCGCGGTGAAGTAAGTGCAGAATGGGATTGTCATGCCGACGGTGACCAGACCATCGTGGAAAGCGTTAAAGTTACTCGTGGTCGGTTTGAGGTTGTCGTCATATTCGACAGTTTTGTCGGTATCCGATTTAAGGTAGCCGACTGACGCAGCCAGGTCCACGGTTATCTTGTCCACCACCGGAATTGAATGGTTGACGCCAAGCTTGAAATACCAGCCGGGGTAGTGAGCAAATTCACGGTAAACAGTCAAGGTCGGAGTCAGCAAGCAATTTCCCGCCACCTTGAGAAATAATTCTTGAGAATCGAAGTTGCTGGTGGCCAGGGCATAGTAGATGTACCCGGCGCCGACGGTTACCGGACCCAGGTCGTAGTCATAGGTCAGAGTCAGGTCGGTTTCGGTCCATCTGGAGTTTTTGTCATCACTGGCGGGATCAAAATGTCTGGTATCTAAATTTCCCCAGACATCCATCTTGAACCCCTTATAACCGACGTTGACATCCGGTTGAATGACCAGACTATCCTTGCTTAGTTCGTAGCCACGCCAGATGTATTTGCTGAAAAATCCGGCTGATACTGAAGTGGCTGGCTTATCTTGAGCGACGCAGATGGAAAACATGCTCACGGTCATCATGAGGATAAGCATAACGGTCAATATGGCTCTTACCTTCGTTTTCATCCCTTTCCTCCTTGGGCCAACAATAGATTGGTTAAAAATCCAGCGTGAATAAAAAGGACCAGCGCCCCCGGTGATTTCCTTATTAACACGCCTGGGTGACTTGTTTTAACACTGAATATAGCAAAATAGATACCAACAGATCTATTGTCATGATATTGCAATAAATTGATTTGGCAAGAAGTGAATTTGGGGCGATCCAGAATGACAATTTTGTAGCATCTATTCAACCTTTGAACAAAAATGTATGATTTGTTTCTTTCCAGGAAAATTCTGAAGCCGGGTGCTTTTCCCCAGGTACCGCGACGTTATACTTTGCTTGGAAATGGTGGAATCCGGCATTGACTTCTGTAGTTATGGCCGGCCGGATATTCGTCGGTCAGGCCCCGGCGGCGGTTTTGTCTTGATTTGAATGCTCTTATTTTATATACTTACCAATTGGACAAAATGGTCATCGACGAGCTTCCAGGTCAGACGGGACGGGAGCGGAAGAAGGCCCGGCCGGGAACACATTATGTCATTTAAACAAATTAAGGGTCAGCCGAAGGCGGTATCGGCATTGATCTCAGCCATCATCTCAAAGCGTCTGTCCCATGCCTATTTGTTTACCGGTATCGACGGGATAGGCAAACGGACCACGGCTTTGGAGCTGGCCAAGGCGGTCAACTGCGAATATCCGGTAACCGGGGATAGTTGTGGTAAGTGCCGATCATGCGGCAAGATTGAGGCCGGATTGCACCCGGACGTCCGGATGATTGAACCCCATGAGGGGGCAAACAACATCAAAATAGAACAAATCCGGGAAATCAAGCGCTGGATGCGGTTCAGGCCCAATGAGGGCCGTTATCGGGTCACGATTATTCCAGGGTATTATCCCCTGACCGATGAGGCCTCCAATGCTTTACTCAAAACCCTGGAAGAACCGCCCCAAGACAACATTTTGGTCTTGACGGCCGTGGATCGGAGAAAGGTCCTGGCCACCATCGCCTCGAGGTGTCAACAGATCCCTTTTAATCCTCTCCCAGAGGCCCTGGTGGCGGAATTTATCGCCGAAAAGTATAAACTGAATCTGGACCAGGCCAGGCTTAGCGCCTTGATGGCCTCGGGAAGTCTTAAGCGGGCCGGCATGTTCGCCAAGTCTGATTTTTTTGGCTTGCGGGAAGACTTCGTCGCCTTGATGTCTAGACCGGGCCGAACTGACTTGAGCCGGATATTCTTACTTTCCAAGCGATTGTCGCAGCTCAAGGAAGACCTCCATGATTTTTTTTACCTGATCAAACTTTTGTATCGGGACGAGCTAATCCTGGCGGGTGATGGTGCCTCAGCCGGAATAACTAATTTTGATCACCTGGAGGTCCTCCAAAAGTTGGCCCAAGACGAGCCGGGCCTCCGGATATTTGACAAACTAGACCGGATAAACCGGGCGGAACGAGCCATCCTTAGGAACGCTAATCGGCAATTGGCCCTGGATACATTGCTGATCAGTCTATTAACCACACCGTGATGATGCTTCTAAGATCACTGTTGCTGGTTGCTTGTTACTCGTTGAAGACAACCATCAACTAGAAACCAGTAACCATGTCATCTCCAAAAGGGACAATGATGACCGTTTGAGGTATATGTTGTATTCATTATAACCCCGGACCGGATGATTAACTTTGATGATAAGACGTTCAAAGACTTCTGAACGTGATGTGCTCCTTTAGGGAGACACGATTAAGGTGACAAATATAGAGGTGCGACTGCACGGCCCGGCCGTGTAGCCGTTTTCACGTGAAAAGGTGAGACAAAAATATGATCGATGCTGATGATAACAATCAGGTGGAATCTGCCGACCACACCCCGGTGGAATCTGAGTATACCGACTACACCCCGGTGGAGTCTACCGACGACCAGCCTGTGGCATGTTCTGCCTGCCATAAAGCCAATTCCGAACTGATCACGGAACTCCATCCAATGCAAAGAATTGTCTGGATCAGGTTTCGGCCGCGGGGCAAACTATACGCCTTTGACCCGGTTGATCTTGTAGTTAAGAAGACCGACCAGGTTATCGTCCAAACCGAGTATGGTCTGGCCTTGGGAGAAGTTTCCGACACTCCCGGTAGTTACATCCCCAATAAAGCCCTGGCCAAGGTGGTCCGGCCGGCTACCCCGGCTGATATCGCCCAGGCCGAGAAGATGCTGGCCAGGGAACGCATTGCTTACGATTTTTGTATGGAGCGGATCAAAGAACGCAACCTGCCGATGAATATGGTCTCAGTGGACGCCTTTTTTGACGGCAGCAAAATAATATTCTTTTTCACGGCCGAGGGTCGGATCGATTTCCGGGAACTGGTCAAGGATCTGGTCCATCGGTTCCATACCCGGGTAGAGATGCGTCAGATCGGGGTCCGAAATCAGGCCAAGATGGTTGGAGGGCTGGGAAACTGCGGCCGGGAACTTTGCTGTGCCACCTTCTTAAACACCTTTGACCCCATTTCCATCAAGATGGCCAAAGAACAGAATTTGTCATTGAATCCAAGCAAGATATCCGGAGCTTGCGGGAGACTCATGTGTTGCTTGACCTATGAGTACGGCACTTACCTCGACGCCAAGAAGGGTTTGCCCAAATTCGGCAAAAAGATCAATACCCCTTTGGGGAGCGGCAAAGTCATCAGGCTGAATGTCTTGGCCGGGAAGATTACGGTGGAACTGGAATCCGGGAAAGAGGCGGAATTCTCAGCGGAACAATTAGCCACGGCATTAGAGCCGGAGGCGCAGGTGAAACCTGAGAAACCCGAAAAACTTGATAAATCCGAGAGGCCTGAGAAACCCGAGAAACACGAGAAAGCGGACAGGCCGGAGAAAGCAGAGAAACAAGAGAAAGCAGAGAGATCGGAGAGATCGGATAAGCCGGAAAAACCAGAGAAATCGGAGAAGGAAGAAAGAAGGCCCGGTAAGAAAAGGGAGGACAAATGAACCGGAATTTTTATGTCACCACACCTATTTACTACGTGAACGCCCGGCCCCATCTGGGCCATACATACACCACTGTGGTGGCAGATACGATCAAAAGATATTATCAGTCATCCGGGATAAATGTCTTCTTCCTGACCGGGACCGATGAACACGGCGACAAGGTGGTCGAGGCGGCGGATAAGGAGGGGCTTCCTCCGCAGGAGTATGCCGATATGATTAGTGGTGCGTTTCGCGCCGCCTGGGACAAGATGGGGATGCCGGCCGACGATTTTATCCGGACGACGGAAGAACGCCACAAGCGAGTCGTCCGCCTATTTCTTCAACAAGTCTATGATCAAGGGGATATTTATTTCAGCCGGTATGGCGGCAATTATTGTTTTGGATGCGAGCGATTTTACCTGGACCGGGAGTTGGTTGACGGCAAATGCCCTGATCACCAGGTCGAACCCCAGTATATCGAAGAAGAGAACTATTTCTTTAGAATGAGTAAATATCAAGACTGGCTGATTTCTTATATCAAAGAAAATCATGATTTCATCAGGCCGGAGCGGTACCGCAACGAGGTTTTGTCCTTTTTAAGTGAACCCCTGGAAGACCTGTGTATCTCTCGGCCAAAGACCCGCCTGACCTGGGGGATTACTCTGCCTTTTGATGATCGTTTCGTAACCTATGTCTGGTTCGATGCCTTGATCAACTATATTTCTGCCCTGGGCTATCCCGATGGGGAACTCTTCCACACCTATTGGCCCCAGGCCAACCACATTATCGCCAAGGACATTCTTAAGCCCCACGCCATATTTTGGCCGACCATGCTCAAGTCCGCTGGAATTGAACCCTACCGGCATCTCAATGTCCATGTTTACTGGAATGTGGAAAGCCAGAAGATGTCCAAGAGCCTGGGGAATGTGGTAGATCCGTTGAGCTTGATGGACACCCTGGGGTTGGACGCCTTTCGTTATTTTTTACTCCGGGATATGGTTTTCGGATTAGATTCAAATTTTCACCACGAGGCGGTGATTGCCCGCTATAATTCCGATC
>JADFYA010000490.1:0-1842 GCA_015233285.1 Deltaproteobacteria bacterium
AAGAGTTACAGAAATACTTGAGCGGTTTTCGCTTTGATTCATGATCGATGAAGAACTAACTTATCCATTCAGCTCTTCCTAACTATGTAGATTTGATAGATATGCAGGTAAACAGTGTGTTGTGGTCTCTCAAAACGGTTGGATCAATTCTCTAATCCATCCGTGGATTGCCTCTACGACGATCTACGAGGTTTCCATTCTCTGAAAATCGCCAAGAGTCTCGTTTTAGTGCATCGTCTCATGAATTGCAAAGCGTTACTTCTCGACTCTTAATTCACGGAGGGATCTCGATGTCGGCATGCATCTGGATTAAGCTAATAACATTTACTCGCAACCTGTAACCTTTTCCAGAACGGTTTCGTCTTTGAGACATAGACTGGGAATCACATCTTTCATTAACGGAGGAAATGGTATCATGGACAAAAAGACGGAACTATTAATCAGCCTGGGAGCCGCGACCGCAGTCAATTGTGTTTATTGCTTCGAGCATTACTTCGAGAAAGCCGTCGCCGCCGGAGTGACCACAGAGGAAGTGCTGCAGGCCGCTGACTTGGCTGCCAAGGTCAAAACCGGGGCGGGCGTGGTAATGAAAAAAAGCATCGACGACATCACGGGACGCCGAGAGGATTACAACCGGCTACCCGGCGAGACGACCGCCCGTCCCTGCTGTTGTTGAACCGGATAGGACGCAGATATGGACTCCTACGGAATCTACGATCAATACTATCAGCGGGTACAAAAATACATCCTGGCCACGGTTAGAGACAGCTGGACCGCTGATGACCTGACCCAAGAGACCTTTATCCGGGTGCAAAATAGTCTGGCTACAGTCCAGGATGCGGACAAATTGCCCTCCTGGATCTTTCGAATCGCCTACAATCTGTGTCTGGATCATTTTCGCAGCCGGAAGAAGTCCTTGGCCAATGAGTGTGAACTTAACGAGGAAACCGGCGGACTTAAAGAGGCGGTGGCCCAGCCGCGGCTGGAGCAGTCTCAAATGGGCCAGTGCGTGCAGGGCGTGGTCAACCTGTTGCCGGAGTCGCTGCGGAACGTCGTCATCTTGTCTGATTTAGCTGAGCTTAGTCAAAGGGAAATCGCCGAAACACTGGACACCACGGTGGAGAACGTGAAGGTACGGCTGCACCGGGCCAGGAAGAAGTTAAAGGCCCTGCTCGAAGAGAGATGCACCTTCGAGAAGGATGACCGGAACGTCCTCATCTGCGAACCGGTTCCAAGGAAATCAGGCAAAATTTGAACCGGTTTGCCGAAAACCTATGATCTTTGCTGGCGCGCATGCTGATAAAAGGCTCTTCAAGCCAAGTGGCCCCGATACTGGGGCCATTTTAATTTGAGTCATCCTGGATGTGGCCCCGTCGGGTGTAACTTTCCGCTGACGGATTTCGTCTCTATGATAAAATCGGAGCGGCCGCCCGAATCGGCAATGGCTTGGTTGAATTTTTAATTCATCAAATAGGAGGTAGCGTTTATGAATGCCGGAGAGAATGACAAGGACAAGTACTTCTCCGACTTTTGCCGCAAGATGCCCTGTAACGGCATGATGAAGAGAATGATGGACCAACCCCGGAGCGGTTTTTGTTGCCTCGATTCGGAGATAATGAATCGGATGATGGCCGGGTGTTGCCGGGGGCAAGATCAGCCGACCGAGAACGCCCCGTCCCCAAATAAAGAAAATATCCCTAACTGACTTATCATGAAGCCGAGTTCGACGAGTCTTATAATCGAAAGATAGGAATATATCCGCAGATGGCTAAGATGAACGCAGATGGAAGAGAGCCCCAGAGCAAGTGATCATTTACTGAGCTTTGGCTGACCCTGGCCTGG
>JADFYA010000490.1:1896-2352 GCA_015233285.1 Deltaproteobacteria bacterium
TCCTTGACACTAATCGCTTAGCGGACTCATCGAACTCAGGTTAAATATTAGTTTTCTCTGCCAGTTCTATGCGAAACTTGATTAACATGGATAGTGGTAATAAAGCCATAGGAGCAACCTCAATAAATCTTTGGTAACTAATCAGGGTCGGAAACTCACTTCTGTGGAATTGGCAGATGATATCCTCATAAAATTGCTTAAAATTCTGTGCGCCGATAAATTGATAAGCGACCAAAATGGCCATGATTTCGCTTATGGATAATCCGCAGAAAGGCCTTTGGCGTTTTTATCCTATAAGATGCTTGTTTATAACAGGGGTAAATACCCTTATAAATTCATCAATCTGATAAAAAAGCTCTGAGAGAATAATCACATTTTCTTGGTTGGCTCGTATTAAGTCCATACTCTTCCTCCATGAGTTAGGGCATTGAAGATGCGAATGACCTTCACTTAAGA
>JADFYA010000491.1:0-2001 GCA_015233285.1 Deltaproteobacteria bacterium
GAAAGCCGGGCCGCCCTGAAGGCCGTCCAGTGCCTCATCGACATCCAGGCCAGGTTTGGCGGCAACTCTTTGATTGGCCGGCAACTCTACCCCCTGCTGAAAAGCGCCGGGTTCCAGGTCCCGGTCGTCTCACCCCGCATGGTTTACGTTGACTCCAGTAGACCGGAACTGGTGGAGGGATTTACCAAGAATACCTTTACGGCCATGGTGGAAGGCGTGAGAGACCAGGCGCTGGAGTTGAACCTGATTGACCAGGCCGGATGGGACCGGGGTATCGCCGACCTATACGCCACAGCGGAAAAGGACGGAGTGTTTTGTTACACCTTTTTCAAAGGAACGGCCATTCGGTAGATGAGATGGAGTTCTGCGAGGTTGGTTAATTGGAAAGCCAAAAAAAATAATCCGCAGATTTGACAGATTAACGCAGATTATTGATTTTGGCCGGCCGAGGCTCGGATTCGAGCGTTTTGTTTTTTTAATCTGCGCGATCTGCGGATTAAATTATGGTCCTAAATATAACCATCGAGATTTGGAAAAAGGGTAATTGGTATTTCGCCAAGGCCCTGGAACTGGATTTCATTTCCCAGGGGCGGACATCAGAGGAAGCGAAAAACAATCTGATGGAGGTAGTCCAGATCCAATTCGAGGAAATGGCGGAACTGGGCACCCTTTACTTGGCCTAAATGGATAGTCTATTAATATGTCGTAGCGCCAGCCGTAACGCCCTTAAATAAGGCGTTTTTTTGTTTTGGGGCTTTTAACGTGATGGCGTAAGAGGTTCATTTAGCGGATCATAAAGTGATTTCTGAGAATTGTCTCCATCCTCGGCACTAAAATTGCATAACTTTAGCTCCAAATTAATCGTAAGGACGACTGAGTTTGCAGACCAGACACCGGGATGATGCTTTTGCTTTCCCAACTTCAAATTAGTAGTGTATAATCAGCACAGGAAAATCTGCTTAACGGCCCCGGTCACATGGGGCCGAGAGCCGCGGCGATATAGGCGGATATGCCAGGAGAAGAAAAACCTCTGCGTTCTAGACCACGGTGATGGTTTTAGGCTAAGGCTTTAGGCGCAATGACACCGGAAAGGAGCACATATGGCGGAAAAGGCTGAAAAAACAGAAAAGAAAAAAGGGTCTAAGCTCATCTTGATCGTTGTGGCGGTAGCTGTTTTGGGTGGCGGCGGTTTTGGAGTCTACAAGTTTGTTTTGCCCAAATTTCTGGGCAGCAAGGCTAAGGCCGAACCGGCCAAGGAAGGTGGCCACGAAGCCGCCAAACCCGCAGAAGAAGCCAAACACGCAGAAGAAGCCAAACCGAAGGAAGAGGCGCACAAGGCCGAACCGGCCAAAGAAAAAGATGCGGGCAAGGAGAAGGGCCACGGCGGCGGAAAAGAAGAGAAAAAGGGCGAAAAGGGGAAAGAGGGCGAAAAGGGTGGCGGGGACAATGAATTCTTAGGAGCTGTTATGCCCCTGGATACCTTTATCGTCAACCTGGCCGAGGCCACGGGCGACCGCTATTTAAAGGTGACCATGCAGTTGAAAATGAGCGATGCCAAGACCAAGGAAGAACTCGAAAAACGGATGCCCCAGGTTCGGAATGATATTATTGAAATGTTAACCAGCAAAACCTACGCCCAGGTGTCCAACTACGGCGGCAAAGAATTGCTCCGGCGGCAAATATCTGCAAAGATAAATTCTGTTTTATCCAACGGCAAGGTTCTGCAGATATACTTCACGGAGTTCATGGTTCAGTAATGGATAGGGGAGGATTTATGGTTTCAGGATCGGGAGATTTTGGCGCTGATTTTGGGCAAAAAGATGATGATCTGGAAGATATTTTCAGCAAAGATGACGGGTTTGGTGATTTTGTCGCCCCTGATGCCACACCGCCGGGAAAAGCCGCGGCCGTTGAATTTAGAGACCTGAAGGAAGACGGCACGGTCAAGCCGGGGAGCAACCTCGATTTCATCCTGGATATTCCTTTGAATGTCTCGGTCGA
>JADFYA010000491.1:2086-2350 GCA_015233285.1 Deltaproteobacteria bacterium
AAATCCTGGTCAACAACAAGCTGATCGCCCGTGGAGAAGTGGTGGTGGTCAATGAAAAGTTCGGGGTCCGTCTGACGGAAATCATCACTCCCTTGGAACGAATCGAGCAATTACGGTAACCAGGCCTGAACCGATGGGAGCAAGATAATGAATGGACCATCCCTGGCCGGGGCGTCTTTGCAGATGATCTCGGCGTTGGCTATTGTCTTAGCCATCATGTTGGTTATACTACATTTTATAAAAAAGTACCGGGGCCGTGGCGGC
>JADFYA010000492.1 GCA_015233285.1 Deltaproteobacteria bacterium
GAATAAATCGTGCGTGATTGTGCTTAATTCAACAGCATTGGTCCGGACCCCCCGGAAGACCATTTAATCAGCAGGTGACTCCACCTGGAGCCTTTTCTCCTTCATTGTCCGTAACCGGGCCAAATCCCAGGTGTAGTCATAGAGGTGGAGACCCTTGGACGCGGCGATGATCTCCCCGTCATCCACGCCGATTTGCTGGGCCATATATTCTTTCATCATCTGGATGGCGGCCAGGTTGGCGGGGAAGCCGTTCCACAAGTCCCAGGACCGGAAGTAGATGATAAAATGGAGCCGGTTGCCCTTAATCCGGGTATCGATGCCTCTGAGGCAGGGGGGGTCGGTCAGGAAGATGGCTTGGGGGTCCCCCACCGTCATATAGGCCTGGTTGGTTCCGTGGCCGGTCTGCCGATACATCTTGATGACTTCTTCTATTTGCGGTTCCAGATATTGACCATAGGTGTAATCCTCATTGGGGCTTTTCTGGGAGGTCATCAGATAGGGCAGGTAGCATTCCACATAGCCTTCGGCCACGGGATTGGGAATGCCCAGACCGGGCGGGATATCCGGGATCAGCGGCCGGACGCCGGGATGGGTGACCTGGATGGTGATATAATCGAATTCCAGCCTTTTTTGTCCTTCAAAAGAACCCCGGTCAATAACATATTCGTGCCCCTTGTCCAGGATGGCATAGACACATTGAAACCAGGCATCTGGCAGGTCTCTGGCGGTGATGGTGATTAGTTCCATGGCTCCTCGCCTCGGGTTATGCTAGTCAGAGCAAAGAAATCTCCGTGTTTTTCGGATGATGTTTTTAGGCCGGTCCGGTCCGGTTACATGTTCCAGCCGCCCGAGACCTCCAGGGTGGCGCCGGTGATGAATGAGGCTTCGTCCGAGGCCAGGAAGGCAATGGCGGAAGCGATTTCATCGGGTTGCCCGATCCGGTTGAGGGGAGTTTCGTTGATAATTTGATCACGATATTGCGGGGCCATCAAATTCCTGATCGCCGGAGTGTCGATCAGGCCGGGTAATACTGCGTTGACGGTAACGGCGTATTTTCCCAACTCCTTGGCCAGACTCTTAGTGAATCCCAGCATTCCGGCTTTGGCCGTGCTGTAAGCCAGTTCCCCTTTTCCGCCGATCTTGCCGTAGACCGAAGAGACATTAATGATCCGGCCGTATTTTCGGGCAACCATGCCGGGAGCTACCGACCTGGCCAGCAAGAAGGGACCGACGACATGGACGCCCAACACCGCGCCCAGGTCTTTGGCGTCAATCCTTTTAGAGGTCCCAGGGCGGTCAAACCCGGCATTGTTGACCAGGATGTCCACCCGGCCGAAATGACTTTCCGCCGCGGCCACCAGGTTGGTCACGTCGTATTCTGCGGTGATGTCGGCGTGAAACCGAATGGCCTCCTGCCCCATATCCGCGACCATGGCCGAAGCCTGAGTCAGTGTTTCGATATCGAGGTCAATCAAGACCAGTAAGGCGCCTTCTCGGGCAAATTTTAGGGCGGTCGCCAGGCCGATGCCCCGTCCGGCCCCGGTGATCATTGCCACCTTATTCTTTAGCCTCACTCCTCGTCCTCCTCGTCCCAGTCCTGATTGTCGGATATGAAGCCGGAGGAAGCCGCATCCGATATGCGGGGCATGGGAATTTTGGCAAACTTGATCCCTTCCCGGCTGAGCATTTCTTCCTCATCAGCCGTGGACACACCTCTGATGTTCCTTTTTTCGGTCACTCCATAATGTATTTTTAAGGCTTCTTGGGCAAATTGGGAGCCGACATCATCAAAATTATCCTTCAGAAACTGGCATAGCTCGGCCAAAGCCCGGCCGGGATCTACCTCAGAGGGGTTGGTTGGGCGCTGGGTCTTAATGGCAAAAGTGGATAGGAGCTTCTCCACCTGCGTGGTGCCGCAGATGGGACATTCCAACAGCCCGACTTCGCGCTGATTTTCAAAATCATCGCTGGAGCCGAACCAACCTTCGAATTTGTGTCCGTTGGTACAGCCTAAATCGAACACGATCATAAAAATACCCCACAGGTAGGTGAATCCCTCGGTCATTGCTGGTCGCTGGTTGACGGGGCACTGGTATTTCGATCTCCGGCCATGAGTCTATTTCAGTGCTTGAAAAAATGCACGAACAAGTGTAGAAAGAAATGGTTTTCAGAAGCGGATCAGGTTGGAATAGGCTTAGTTGAGCCCTGCCCGCCGGCTGGTCCGGTTAGGATCCGGGAGTCATCCTGGGGCGCCGGGCCCCGCCCTGGTCGATTAATGGTCGGTCGAATAAAATCCCAGTCTTAAATAAGAGGAGATATCATGAATCC
>JADFYA010000493.1 GCA_015233285.1 Deltaproteobacteria bacterium
CCGGATCTTAAAATAACAGGGATTATCCCGACTTTTTACAATCGCTCCACCAGACTTTCCCATGAAGTCCACCTGGAAATGGAAAAGAACTTTGGCAAAGATTTGGTGTTGCCGCCGATCCGGCAAAATGTGTCCATTGCCGAAGCCCCCGGTTTTGGAGAATGTATTTTCAAATACGCCCCTAACTCAATAGGTGCCAATGATTACCGAGCCTTAGTAGATGTCATCGATAGGGGGCCGGTCAAATGAAAAAAAAGCTTGGAACCAAATTAGAAGACCTCCTAAGACAAAAAAACGAACCAATTCCTAAGGAATTACAGCAAAAAATAGATAGAGAGCGGGCCGCGGTTTTTTTCACCCAAGGCGTCGAATTGTTGAAACAAGGCGCCTATATTGACTCGCTACAGCCTTTGTTTACCGCCCTGACCCTGGATCCAAAACTGGTCAAGGCTTCCAATAACCTGGCTGCGGTCTTTTGGAAACTGGACTGCCCGACGCTGGCGGTCGAGATGGCCAGGCGGACGTTATTAGTGGATCCCGACAATCAGATAGCCCAAAAGCATCTGGACTTGATGTCAATCGAAGACGATGAACTTGATTAGAAATTATAACCATAAATTTAGTGCAGGTGAGGTTCAAACTCGTGGCGGATATATTGAAACCAACCATTGTAGGTATTGACCTGGGAACGACCAATTCCCTGGTCTCCGTCCCGGTGCGTGACGACAGACCAATCATAGTGGCTAATGAACGCGGGGAGCGAGTCACTCCCTCCGTCGTAACCATCCAACAAAATGAAATTCTGGTAGGAGAACTGGCTAAATCTCAGGCGGTGCTCAACCATGAAAATACCATCAGCCTGGTTAAGAGAGTCATGGGTGGCGACCAGATCTGGAACTGTCAGGGACGGGAATTGACTCCAGAGTCGGTTTCATCTGAAATCTTAAAATACCTCAAGGGGGTGGCGGAGTCCTATCTGGGCTATGAAGTTACCGGTGCCGTGATTACGGTTCCGGCTTACTTTAATGACCTTCAGCGGGAGGCCACCATGCGGGCCGGTGAACTGGCCGGTCTCAACGTGTATAAGTTGTTCAATGAACCCACCGCGGCCGCCCTGGCCTACGGTCTGCAGAGAAACAATGATGACCACCTGCTGGTTTTTGATTTTGGGGGCGGCACACTGGATATTACCTTTCTTGAGGTCAAAGACGGAGCCTTTTTGGTCCAGGGGGTGGGTGGCGATACCAGACTGGGCGGAGTTGATTTCGATCGTCTGATAGTGGAGAACGCCAGGGACTATTTTAAAAAGATTCATGGCCCGGACTTGTTTGCCGATCCCCTGGCCTACCAGCAGTTATTGAGTCACGCCGAAAAAGCCAAAGTAGATCTGTCTGCCGTAAAAGAAACCAGGATCATGATTCCTTATGTGACGGTAACCAAGAAGGGTCCGTTGCACTTGAATATGCCGCTGTCCAGAGAGACGCTGGAGAGTCTGGCCGCTCCAATTTTAGACAATATTCACCGGATTCTGCAGGAATCACTGGAGAGCGCCAATTTGGACCCGAACTGGGTCGGATCAGTGGTGCTGGTAGGCGGCAGCAGTCGTATTCGGGGTAACCCCAACATTCTTACAACCAGCCGCAAATTGGTTATAACTAGATAAAATTATATAAACTTTTAAGAGTCAGAAGTCCGGGCGTCTCTACGTGCCCGAACCAAGGTGGATATGCTGACGCCTGTTTTAAGAGAGGCGTCATGGTAAGTTTCGCCCTGCTCTAAAAGGGCGAGACCTTCTTTTACCCGGATGGGTATAGCTCGGGGGCGGCCCAAACGTTTCCCTTTGGCCTTGGCGTTAGCCAGCCCGGAGCGCACCCGCTCTCTGATAAGTTCCCTTTCAAATTCAGCCACAGCTCCGAGGAAGTGGGCTAACATCCGGCCCATCGGAGTGGTCATGTCGATATAACCCGGAACCACAAAAGCCACACCGAGAGTTTCCAGTTCGGCCATGGTGAGCACCAGGTCTTGGACGCTACGACCCCAGCGATCCAGGGCTTGAACCAAGATTGCGTCTACCGCTCGGCATCGCGCCATGTGAAGGATCTCTTCACGTCGGGGGCGTTTTTTGGATGCACCACTGGCTACCTCCTCCGCCTCATGGACGACCTCCCAGCCGCGGGCTTGGGCATAGGTCCGCAGCTCCCGTACTTGGCGCTCGGCGGATTGGTCCATGGTTGACACCCGGACATAAATTGCTACCCTCATGGTCAAAAACCCTCTCAAAATCGAGCTTAAAAATACCAGTTTTTAAGCGGACTTTGG
>JADFYA010000494.1 GCA_015233285.1 Deltaproteobacteria bacterium
TAGCCGTTTTGGGTAAGGGGCCGAATTCAACCACTTTAGGGGCCTTGAACCGGGCCAGGTTTTCCTTGCAGAATTCGATAATACTCTCCGCCGTGGGATTGGCCCCTACTTTGGGCACCACATAGGCCTTGGGCACTTCTCCCCACTTGGCATCAGGGACCGGAATGACCGCCACTTCCAGAACATCGGGGTGGCGATAAATGACGTTTTCGATTTCCACCGTGGAAATGTTTTCTCCACCGCTGATAATGATGTCTTTTTGGCGATCCATGATCTGAACGTAACCATCGACGTGCACGACGGCCAGATCGCCGCTATGAAACCAACCGCCTCTAAACGCCTGAGCCGTGGCCTCTTCATCCTTGTAGTAGCCCAGCATGACATTATTGCCGCGCATGACGATTTCACCCATGGCCCGGCCGTTTCGGGGCACGGATTCCATAGTCTCCATGTCCACCACATCCATGTATCCAGCAGTAACATAGGGCACCCCCTGACGAGACTTGATCTCCGCTTTCTGGGCCGGCGGCAGATCATCCCATTTGGTCTGCCAGGCACACACACTGTGTGGACCGTAAACCTCAGTCAGACCATACACATGGGTGATGTGAACGCCGAGACTTTCCATACTCTGGATGATGGTTGGGGCGGGCGGGGCACCGGCGGTCAGAATCTCCAGGCGGCGCTTCATTTCAACTTTGCCGGCATCGGGATAGGACGCCATGGTAATTAAAATAGTCGGTGCGGCGCATAAATGAGTGATGCCCTCTTCTTCGATAAGCCGATAGATCTCTTCGGCCACCACTCTTCGCAGGCAGACGTGGGTCGCCCCGACCGCGGTCACAGCCCAGGTAAAACACCAGCCGTTGCAATGAAACATCGGTAAAGTCCAGAGATAGACCGACGAGGAGTCTAAATGTGCCTCGACTATTTCACCCAAAGCATTCAAATAGGCCCCCCGGTGATGGTACATCACCCCTTTGGGCAGCCCCGTAGTTCCACTGGTGTAGTTGATGGTGGCGACATCGCGTTCATTATCGACCGCAAACTCAACCGGGGCATCAGACCCGGTCGTCAAGAAGGATTCATAGTCCATTCCGTCCAGCGGTCTTTCATCACTCACGTCGCAGATGTTGATAAAAGTCTTGACCTGGGTTAATTGGTCCACGATAGGCTGGATCACCCCGCCGAATTCATTGTCTACAAAAATGGCTTTACTGTCTGAATGATTGATAATATATGCGATTTCCTTGGACGAGAGTCTTATGTTGATGCTGACCAGGGCGGCCCCGATCAGCGGGACAGCGTAATGAGCTTCCAACATTGGCGGAGTGTTCGGGCAAATAAACGCCACCTTGTCGTTTTTTCCCACCCCGATATTGCGTAGGGCGTTAGCCAGCCGGTATACTCTTTTTTGAAAGTCGTCATACGTATAGCGGCGGTCACCATAGGCCACGGCGATCTTGTTCGGATACACCGCCGCACTTCGGCTCAAAAACTTCACCGGGCTTAACACATCGTAATTTACCGAGGAAGCTGTCATGCTCCATTCTCCTTCTCGTCAAGTCTAATCCGTAGTTCTTATCGGATAGCCGTTTTTCTTTAAATGTGTTTCAGCAACCCCCAAGGCAGCCAAAGACCGGGGCAGTGGGCTTGTGATCGTGAAGGATGCTCCGTAAAGAGTGCCCAAGGATATCCAATGAGGCGATTCAACTCTTATCCTTAGTGGCTGCGAAAGATGTCAACAACGCACGAAAGTGCCCCAAAAATAGTGAGCTGAATAACATAAAAATATTTGTGTTGCAAGGGCGTTAAACGTAACCAGAAATGATTACATGAAGAATTCATCCGCTATGCCAAGCCGGCCCTGAGTCCGAAATACGCGGGGCCGGGACCAGTTCCGCTCGTCATAGCCTTGATTTGTGGCGAAAACAGATTGTGGCCGGACTGGGGCATGGGCACCGTAACACGAAAGTGATCATCAAGGTCTATGGCAAACGTGGTGAAAATCTGAAAGGCGCTGAAGAGGGTTGGTCTTAAATGGGTTGGTCTTAAATGCCATTTTCCATAAACGGCGAACCATCACCCAGTATCTCGATGATGATCCGGATAGTTCTTTAACTTGTCGTCAATGACTTGGATATTCCTGCGTTTTTCGTCCACGGATACCCCCATTCCCACCGAGAAACTTACGTCTCCGTTAGTTCGTCCGGGGCCTCGTCGCCCAATGGAAGGGTCACCCTGATACATGTTCGGCCCGCGACAGACGTGTCAAGATCGATGGTTCCCTTTTGCGTCCGGGCGATA
>JADFYA010000495.1 GCA_015233285.1 Deltaproteobacteria bacterium
GGCCCGGCTCTTGCCGAAAGACATGGCTTTGCCGCCTCCCACCTGCATCTGCCGCATGAAAAAAATCCACACGGCGATTAACATGATCATCGGGAACCAGGAGACCAGGACAGTCATGTACCAGGGGTTTTCCTCCACCGCCCTGGCCGAAATCTTGACTCCACTGCTCCGTAAGGTTTTAATTAAGGAATCATCCCGGGGTGCGAAGGTCTTGAACTTGGTTCCGTCCATTTTTGTCCCGTAGATGTTTTCCCCCTGTATGGTCACACTGAGGACATTCCCTTTTTCCGCGTCTTCCAAGAAATCACTGTAGCTGGTTTTGTCTTTGGAGACCTGGGGGGTTTTAAACAGATTGAAGACCAGGATCAACATCAGGCTGATCACTAACCATAGGGCTAAATTCTTGTAAAAAGGACTCAATTGTCGTCCTCCATCGGATGGCATATAAGTTTTTTCCCCTCGTCGCCTGAAGCAGATTCCAACAGGTCGAGCAAATTGATAATTCAACATTAAACATGCGTCAGGGCTGAGACCGGTTCGCCGCCGGCAACCGGCGGGGCATTTAAGGCGGCCCCAGTTTTGGGACATCCAGGCGGGAACCGTGTCGGCCGGCCTGGCGATCATCGGCTAAAAGATGATCAAGCACCACTTGGTGATAATGCCGCGGGACGGCCGACTACTCGATTCGGACATTTGTCTTTAACAAATTAGTTTTCGGCATCTTGTTCCCCGATCTGGATTTCTTGTTCGACTATTTCTCTATCTAAATTAAACACTTTTCTAACCTGGTCAATCCGGGCTTGACGATTTTGCTTGTGACCGTTAAGTTTTAGAAACAAAACAGGATCATGCAGGACCTTTTTGATCAACGATTCGGTCAGAACATGGATGGCCTGGACCTGTTCTGGTGAAAGTTGTTTCAAGACGGCCTGAGACCGGTCCAATTCAGCTTGGCGAATAGCCTCAAGTTTATCTTTAATTCCCCTAATGGTCGGCACCACGTCAAGTGTTTTGACCCAATTTTCAAATTTGAGCACTTCTTCATCGATGATCCGACAGGCCTTGATGGCCTCTTCCTCCCTTTTTGATTTGTTGCTTTCGATGATACCTTTTAAGTCGTCAATATCATAAACGTAGGCGTTGCCGATGGTGTTGATGGATGGTTCCACGTCCCTTGGGACAGCGATATCGATAAAAAAAATCGGCCTATTTTTTCTTTGCCGCATCATCCCCTTAACCTCGTCATATCCGATGACGAAACCTTCGGCCCCGGTGGAAGTGACGACGATATCCGCTGCCTGGAGGACAGCAGGTATTTCGGAAAGTGAGGCGGCCTGCCCATGAAACCTGTTGGCTAGCGTCACGGCATTTTGGAGGGTCCGGTTGGCAATTGTGATTTCGGCGACACCCGCAGACAGGAGGTGCTCCGCGGCTAACTCAGCCATCTCCCCAGCCCCGACCAGCAAAGCCTTTTTCCCTTTTAATTGGCCAAATATTTTCTTGGCCAGTTCTACCGCTGCATAACTGACCGATACGGCGCTGGAGCAAATGCCTGTTTCAGTCCGGACGCGTTTGGCCACGGAAAAAGCTTTGTGCAGCAGCCGGTTCAGAATTACCCCGGAAGCTCCATGAGTTACCGCCTGGCGGTAGGCGGCCTTTATTTGACCTAATATATGCGGCTCCCCCAGGATCATGGAATCCAGGCTGGAGGCTACTTCAAAAAGGTGTTTGACGGTGTCTCTATCTCGATAAACATATAGCGACTGAGTGAACTCATCGAGTTTCACTCCGTGATAGTTGGACAGGAATTTGGAAATCCCGTCCACCGTACGCACCGGTTCTTCAGTTGTGGCCATGAGTTCGACGCGGTTACAGGTTGAGATATAAATCCCTTCAATCAGGGCTGGAATCGATATTATCCCTTGATAAGCCGTATCGATGTCATCCAGGTTGAAGTTGAGTTTTTCTCTCAAGGCCAGGGCCGCTGTCTTGTGATTGAGACCCACCAAAACAATATTCATTTGATCGCCTGTAAACCCGAAAAGGAGTGATATCCCTTTAACCAGTTATTCACTCCCATATAGGTGAACAAGATAGCTGCAAACCCAATAACGGCCATGATCGCGGCCCGGCGTCCCCGCCATCCCACGGTCAGTCGTTCATGCAGCAACACGGCGTAAAAAAACCAGGTGCTCAAGGACCATACTTCCTTGGGATCCCACCGCCAGTACTTGCCTAAAGCCATTTGCGCATAAATAGAACCTGTGAACAAACCGATGGTTAAGAGCGGAAAACAGG
>JADFYA010000496.1 GCA_015233285.1 Deltaproteobacteria bacterium
GGTGATGTCGGCAAAAATATGGGAAATCACCCCGACCAGAAATGCCCGCATTGGTCCCTGGGAAGATGGTTCATCAAGTGAGCCTGCGAGACGTCTGACCATCTCGAAGGTATCTTCACCATCAATGCCGTGCCAATGGTCGGCTATGGCGGCATAAGGCGGAAGGTAAAACAAGGCATCATGAAAAACAGCTCCCAGCATGAGACAGTTGGGGTTCTGCCGCAATGACGGGGTATAGCCGGTTCCATCCAACTTCTCAGCCAATCGCCGGGCAATCAACCAGTGAGTTATTTCTTTAGGCATCGTGTAGATCCGTGGCAAAATGGGTTATGATTGACGGAGCCCGAAGCACCGGGCCGAATGATAACGGGGGTTGATTCCGGGTGGTTGAAGCACCAACCATATTCAAGGCCAAAAAAAGACCGGTCAAGAGAAACGGTCGCGGAGTTGAACCAGCCGCGCCGCCTCCCTGGCCGGACAAATACAATTTACGCCGTGCCGGCCATTATTTGCCGGCCTCCATTTTCATGGTTAAATAAATTGTCCCGGAACCTCTTTTAACTAAGACCAACGCCACATTGTCTTTGCTTTTTTTCAAGGCGCTACGAAATTCTTCAATGTTGTTGATCTGGGTCCGATTGACTTCCTTAATCACGTCACCACGTTTAAACCCGGCCTCAAAGGCGGGGCCGTCCTGTTCCACATCGGCCACCAGCACCCCTTTGGTATCTTTGAGGTGCATGGATTTGGCCAAATCTTCGGTCAGGTTCTGTAAGGATAGGCCGTAATCCGAGTCGGCGGATGCTTCGGCGGATTCTTCACCGGCATCGTCTTTAAGCTCACCCACGACCACGTCCAGTGTGGTCGGTTTGCTATCTCTGATGATCTCTACCTTGGACTTCTTACCTATCGGAGTCGAGGCTACGGCGATGGGTAACTGATTCATTTCATCAACAGCTTTCCCATCAAAGCTGGTAATCACATCCCCTTGCTTAAACCCGGCCTTTTCAGCCGGACTATCTTTGCCGACGCTGGCGACCAGGGCGCCCTTGGCGTCCTTGAGTTTGAACTTCTCGGCCAGCTCAGGAGTTACAGCCTGGACGTAAACACCCAACCAGCCGCGCACGACCTTGCCTTTTTCCCTCAACTGGGCAATGATGTTTTTGGCCAATGAGGACGGGGTGGCAAAACCGATACCCTGGCCACCAGCCACGATAGCCGTGTTGATTCCGACCACCTCCCCGGCCAGGTTGATCAGGGGCCCGCCGCTGTTTCCGGGATTAATTGAGGCATCCGTCTGAATGAACTGGTCATAGGGTCCAATGCCGATAGATCGTTCTTTGGCGCTGACGATACCGGCCGTAACGGTCTGGGCCAGTCCGAAGGGGTTGCCGATGGCTAAGACCCAATCGCCTTCCTCAAGTATGCCGGAATCGCCGAACTCCAGGACGTGTAATTTTTCGGTCGGATTGATCTTGATCAAGGCCAGATCTGTTTTGGGGTCTTTGCCGATGATCTTGGCATCAAATATCTTTTGATCGGATAGCCGAATTTTGATTACGTCGGCGTCTTTTATCACGTGGTTATTAGTGACGATGTATCCATCAGGGCTGATGATGAAACCTGAACCCAGGCTTCGTTCCTTCCAGCTTTTGGGCATTTTTCCAAAAAACTGATCAAAGAATTCCTCCCCGAAGAAGTCTTTGAATTGTTTTCCTTGATTCCCGCCGGGGAGCCCCTGCATCCGTTCGGACCGTTTGACCGTGTGGCTGGTGCTGATGTTGACTACGGCCGGCTTACATTTCTTGACCAACTCAGAAAAAGAACCGGGTAAAGCGGACGCAGCCTCGGCCTTTGCCGGCCCCATGGGCAGAGACAAAAAACCGGCCGAGATCACCAGTCCCAAAAAGACCATCAAGAATACCGGGAAACCAAAGCTAACGGAACCACAGGAACAAAATCTTTTGTTTCGCATACACTTCTCCTTAGATAGAGATATTTCTGGACAGTTTGTAACCCGTAAACAGACTCTCCCGGTCGGCCCAAGCCGCCTCAGGGTTCTTTCAATCGTTGGTCAAATCGTCAGCGTCGGGGCGGCATGTTCCCTTAAAAATCGAGCGCTTCAGGACCTTGTGCCATGAGGTGAAGGAGTCCTCGGTTTTGTCTGAATCGATTTGATCATTGATCATTTTCATCTTGGCATCAAGATCGTCCAGGGCGTGAACAACCAGCGCCTCACGAGTCAGGGGCAAAACAGGAGAACCAAACTCCATTTGCCCGTGGTGAGA
>JADFYA010000497.1 GCA_015233285.1 Deltaproteobacteria bacterium
CGGTCGGAGTCCCATCGCTCGCCAACCAGGCCGGCTGATAATGCCGTATCGGTAAGGCGCGTGACGCGGCTGACCGCGGCCAGGAATCCCTCACCTTGGAATAGATATAGAATTTGCCGCAACCAGTAAATACCACCCAATCCGCGCCGTTGCGGCTGGGCCTCAAAGTATATGAAGGTGACGAAATCACGACCGAGGGAGACGGCAAAGTAAGAATTCTGTTTGATGATGAAAGCGTTGTCTGCGTGGCGGAAAACACCGGGTTGATTGTATCAGAATATCGTACTGATATGAAACGGAAACTTAGATCCGGATGGTTGACCGTTCAAATAGGCAAAGCCAGCTTCTTTATCAATGAACTTTTTAAGGGATTTAAGGGGCCGTCATTCCGGGTCCAAACAGCCACGGCTATTATGGGGGTGCGGGGAACTGCCTTTATTGTCTGGGCCAAAACAGGGGCCACGACTTCGGTTGTCTGTTTAGAAAATAAAATAGAGCTAATTAATGTCGACCGGCCCGATGCTGCCGTTGTTTTGGGGCCGAACATGGTTTCCGATGTCATGGTCAGCCGGCCGCCGTCTGCCCCCACCGCCGCCGGTCCTGCCCAACTTAAAGAATTTCAAGCCGGCTTAGACAGCCAGGCCACCTCACTGAAAGATATTTTGTCGGAGTTATCTCCGGCAGATGAAAAATTACAAAAAGAAGATAGGCCAGGCAAGGATAAGGAATGGTTACGGATGTTTCACAAGTAATAATGGTGACCTCTTGTTGGCTGCTTTAGGAAAGGCGACCGGCAAGAGGTCGGGTTTACCCTGCGCCGTTAGCTACTGATCCATTAAACATTTTTCCCAGGTAAATGCTATGAACCTTGCCTTTGATTGACTTGTAAGCCTGTTAATAGCCACGCCGGTCAAGTTCAATGGTCCAGCCGTCTTCTCTCGTGGCTAATAGTTCTATATTGACTCGGTCATCTTTAACATCACTTCCATGAACAACCTCTTGACCGATTCCGACTCCGATGCGAAGGATTCGCTCACTTTCGCCATTGCCATTAAGATAAACCAATCCCGTAAATCATCCTCGCTACTTTCGAGTATCCGCTCACGGTCTTCCGGGGTCATGTTTTCAACGCCGGATCTCAAAATGCGCTTAAACTCGGGCCATTTTTTAGCGTCGGCCAATGCTTTGGCCTGGTTGAAAAGATCATCCATTTATATTCCCTCTTTCCTTCGGATTACTCGATAAAGTATCTGCGAACGGATGGAGCCGGCCACGGCTTGCTTCCGGGCAAGATTGTCAATTCGCAAAGTCTTTCTCCTAGATGGGTGGTCATCGCACGCTTTGATTAGTTCAAGCCGTTTGATCATGTCGGCAATCGTGATTGTCGGGTTTTCTCTCCACCTTTTTTTATTCCGCGCCCGACCTTGCCGGCCTGGTGGACGTGGACGATCTGAATCCATCCCACCCAGGCCGATTTCGGTTGTCACTCCTCTACTGAGCTGAACTGAACCGGATCACGTTCCAATTTGTCTTCTTTCCGTCGCTGGTTTCCCGAGAGACCTGACCGCTAACGGCATTGGTGAAGACAAAGCCGGCATGTATTCCTTGCTTGAGGATATCCTGGCCGGAGAAGAGGGTGGCGGTGGCGGCCGGGTCATAATAGACTTCACAGGTAACTCCGTCGTTGCTCAGCAGGAGCAGTGCGCCGCCGCCAATATACCGTTGGAAGTAAAACATCTGGGATGTTTCCGGAGAGGCTTGCCAGACGCCGTCGGTGGCGGTGTTGACATCAGCCGGAGAGTCGACCGTCATTATAGACGATTCCGTCTTGCCGGAGGCGACATCAGTCAGGGTATATTCCGCCTGGTCGGCAGCCGTAAGCGTTATCTTCAACTGTTGCTTTTTGCCTCCCGTGGCCACATCACCGCCGTCGAAAACACCGTTGGTCAGGCTTTTGGCATAACAAGCCAGAATTGTCTTAGCATCGGGCGAGATCAAACACATGGCACTGCCGTCGGTGTAGGTCTGGAGATAGAGATTTTTGCCGGTGGGTGCTTTCCATACTCCCATTGTCGGCCGGGACGTGCCGGGTATCAAGACAAACAGCGTGATCGAGTTGCCTGGAAAAGTGTAGGTGAAGCCACCCGCAGTTACGGCCTGATCGGTTGCATGCACGATGGCCCCGGGCTGTGCGCCACTATATCGATACACGGCTGCCGTCGGCCCTGGGGCGTAGCCGGAGAGACTGATGGTGCTGGTCAGGCTAT
>JADFYA010000498.1:0-440 GCA_015233285.1 Deltaproteobacteria bacterium
CAGCATGACGCCCGCGGATAGGTTCAACATTTCGTTCTGGCCACCGGGCAAAGTCTGGCACCTGTGGGAGTTAGGTGCAATCACCGGCGAGAGCAAGAGTCGGTTCGCTGATCCTATCTATGGAGCGGCGGCACGGCGGATCATTGAGTTACTCACTGATGGTCAAATGGCGGCATATCGTAACTGTGTTTCGGAATGTGTTAGTGGCGGATACGGCCAAGTGATTGGACTAACTGATCGCTTTGTTCCGATCTTTCACCCGAGCATGTTCGACCTGGCCAAGGTTCCGCAACCTGACGGGTATCCGGGCAAATTGGTCAGGACCATCGGGGAACTGATGCAGGAACGTCAACGGGACTTCGACACTGTCTCCAAGTAGGTGTCGGTCATCCGGGAGTCAAGAGTGGGTCTCGCACCCACCCTTGACCTACCCGGATCAT
>JADFYA010000498.1:512-945 GCA_015233285.1 Deltaproteobacteria bacterium
CCGGCGACTACCAGCGGACCAGGCCGACAGACCACAAGCACCAGGACATACTCTGGTCCGTTTATATGAACTACCTTAATCATATATGTTTAGTATGATTAAGATGCGGACATGAAAATGAAAGATGTCTTGCAAATTCAGTGCCATAACTTTTTGGCGGGTCCTTCCGGCGAGTTTTCTTCCGCGGGTCGCAGAACCCCGGAATTTTAGCGCAAAAAATGTGCCAAAAATCGAGGTTGTCTTTTAAATGGCAAATTCAAGATGTTACGGTAAGCAGTAAAGTAGATAATTCCTATCTATGTATAGGTGATTAGCAGTAGAAATTGACCAAATGGAGGGTTAAAAAAATGAATAGAGCACAATTTCGGTCACTGGAAAAAATTGATGAATTGTTTCAAATTGCCAAAGAAAATGGTGTCGTAAATCCTGAACA
>JADFYA010000498.1:1059-1750 GCA_015233285.1 Deltaproteobacteria bacterium
CCGACCCGGAACAAATCGCTTTGCGAAAAATCCAGGGTGCGATTGACGCACAAGTCAGGTTCAAAAACATGTCTGCAGCGGAGCGAGACCGATTTTTGAATCCGCCGAAACCGGCTCAGGTGCCTCAGAATCCGGACACCAAGGCGTCCCAGGCGCCTCAGAATCAGCCGAAACCTGCGGCCCAGGCACAGCAATCAGCGCCAAAAAAGACGATTCCTTCGGCGTCAAAGCGCTCACGGACGTCCATTACGCTGAGCGCACCAATTGAACTTGGAAACTGAACATCCGGGAGCCGCAAGGCTCTCTGGCATAGCACAGGAGCGAGTAGCCAAGACCCGGTCTGTTCGCAGGATCAATTCTGAGGCCGGTCAGACGGCTGTAAGCCAGGGATTTAGCGGGTAATCGGTCGAGGGTATGGGATAGGTCGGCTGGCCAGAGCAGGGCTTTAGACGGCCTGAAATCAGGCTGGATAAGAGAGAGATTTCTTTCTTTTATCTGGCTGAGAGTTGACCGGACGTCCCGGCGAGCGGAGGACATTGTTGGGGGATGCCGTTGCCTGAAGCCAGGACGTCCGGTCGATGACATCATGGCATAGGTGGCCGGGCAAAAGCAAAAGTTTTCTGGATAGATTGACCGGACGTCCTGGCTGAACCTCCCGGACCATCCGAGAGGTTCAGGAAATCCGTATTTG
>JADFYA010000498.1:1785-2249 GCA_015233285.1 Deltaproteobacteria bacterium
TTTCTTTGGTGGTTGTCAGGGAAAACGGTCGTTTTGACTTGAAACTATTCACACCAAAACCTGTGTTTATATTAACGGAGATTTCTCAGCGAAAGCGGGTCAGCGAGGTTTTGTGTGAGACCCAACCAACATCCGCCAAGCCGCTCACGAACGCAATAGAGCCGCCTCTAACAGCCTCCCAGAGACGTTTGTAGACCACGTCCAAGAGGTTTGGAAAATGAGAACCGATGGCAAGAGCCAACAAGAAGTTGCAGACGAACTCGGTAACGGATGGTCGAAAGAACTGGAGGCTCTTGCAAAACTCAAAAAAACGTTTTCACGGCTAAACCTTGCTCCATAAGGCATTGAAATATTTTATTTATAGTCTTTGATGAAATGATATTGTAAGACTTTTGCAAGAGGCTCACTGGTCAAAAAATACGACAGTCTACAAAAAATAAGCCCAGAAGCTTGGCGGTTGGTGG
>JADFYA010000499.1:0-985 GCA_015233285.1 Deltaproteobacteria bacterium
TTCCTTGTCGGACCGGGCATTAAGCCACTTAACCACGTCGTACCAGCTCACCTTCTGAACCGGATGAGTATCCGCCGTGGCCACCCCGGTATTATCAAACCCATACCCATGCACCTTGGCCCAATCATAAACATCTTTCCACTGTGCCCCGGTGATTAGATACTTCTCCATATAAAAATCGCTGACATAAACCTTATGAACTGGCCGTTCAGAGATATAACCTTCGCTGTACGGATCGCCCATACTGAACTCACCGGCCGGAATCAAAACCATGTTGTCGGTCGAGGTGATTGGCGTCCCGGATTGCTTAGACGTTGTGGTATTGGACACCTCCGGTGCTGCTGTCAAAGCCGCTGTTTCCATAATCAACCACAGACCCGTCACCAGACTGACGACTATCACCAGGCCGTTTATCCGACGTATTCTCACCTATATCCTCCTGGAAGAGTCACAAATTTCATGCAGCTAATGGGCTAAAGCGCGTTGATTTTTCTTCATTACCTGATTTCAGTTTTTTAGTCATTAAAAAAGCCACACCGTCACCGGCATGGCCTTCGTGTTTTTAGTGCTGGGTCTGCGCCGCCTCGGCCTTCAACATTTGCCGGCATTGCTCCGTCCGCGAAAGCTGGCTATCTGGTGCCACCTGTTCGAGTTTGTCACGGGTGCGGTCGAATAACCCACCACAGAACCGGCCCATTTCCGCAATCATCTGAAAATGGCCGACGGTCAGATCATTCGGGTTACCGGTGACTATCCGCTTCGCCTCCCAAAGAACATCGCTGATCATGTCCGGATCAACGTCAGGCGATAGATAAAATGGCGTTTCAATCCTGAAATTGGACGATACTTGGATTTTATGAACGAATAAGACCAGCTCGTTAAACCGGGCCGCCGGGATCGCTTCAAACGTCCTCACCTTAAATTCCTGGTTGATCCTTCCAGTTAAGTGGGCGAACCCTCGTTTGATCGC
Organism: Deltaproteobacteria bacterium; assembly: GCA_015233285.1. The sequence goes on from JADFYA010000499.1 coordinate 971, forward strand.
CAAAGCGGTAGTCGC
>JADFYA010000499.1:1056-2247 GCA_015233285.1 Deltaproteobacteria bacterium
CTTCGATGATTCCAAGTTGCCTCTTTTTGTTTCTTCTGCTCATCTTTCATCCCTCCAAAAACGAAATGAGGAGACTATCCAGGGCCAAAAGCAGCCCCCCCGGCGCTCGCGCAACCAGGCGTCTCCTCACTTTGATTTTAAAGGCGTAGAAATACAAATAGACCATTGCGTTGGTCCCTTCCGGCTTTTGAGTTTTGGATGGGTCATTTTACATAGCACGCCGAGGAAGTCAACTTTTTTCGGGATGGTGATCAGATTTTTCGTGTGGGGTTGCTTGGCCGTCACGGTGGGCGGATTCAGCCGTCTTCAGGGTGGTACTCTCGGTGGGGGTAGGAGGTGGGCCTGGCTTGAGCCTCTTTGCCCGTAGATCATTGGCTTACAGGCTCTTCACACGGCCTAGTGACGATCTTGATAAAGAGGAAAGGGTGTCGATTCTGCCGACCCCCTTGGGAAGATAGCATCAGTCCCGCTGACGTTATCTCCGGCTGCTGTGAGACGTCATCAATCCCATCGATGGAGTGACCTATCCGGCGGATACCTCATCCTCTTTGACTTAATCTTTCAGCATGTTGGTGGGATGGCCTTAACGCCGCTCAGGTCATCGGCTGAACATGGCAAAAGGGGTGGGTGCATCAGACTCACCCCCTTTGCTTGATAAATTTGTCATGCAAACGGGGTCGGGTGGATATCCGCAATCTTTGGCTGGTCGTCCGGGCCTGCCGGGCTTCCACGCCGCCTGGAACGCTTTGAAATCGGCCTCACGGACCATCCATCCTTCTCTTGTTTTTGTCGCTGGTAGCTCCCCGGCCTTGATAAATGCCCGGATGTAAGATTCGCTAACGCCCAATTTATAGGCGCATTTGGTAACGTTGTTAAAGCGTTGCTCTTTGTCAGCCGGGCCTTTCAGGGCGGACCTGATCGACATAAGGATAAATCCTCTGGTGACCGCCTGGGTCTCAATCGGTGCCGGTCCAGGTCGGCAGGTCACAACCCCGCTTTTCGGGAAGAACGTCGAACAGGCGGAATTGTCGATGCTCACCCTCGGCCATCCGGCAGGTCGGAATTGTGGCCACTCAGGCCGCTGACAAAGGCCACGGTCATCGGCCTCGGGACTGAAGGCGAAGCATCTGGAACAAGTCATCTGTGAGCATAACACTGGTTGCATCTTTATTTCCCTTATTCTGATGGTAG
>JADFYA010000049.1:0-5969 GCA_015233285.1 Deltaproteobacteria bacterium
TGGTGGTTAAGCTGTCTTTACAGGGTGCCTACTTAGATCACCCGGGACTGATCACCCGGACGATTATCGACGGAATACGGGGCAGCCTGGAAACGCAGGGCTGGAGTTCTCAGGATACCGGGAGAGAACCGGATGAAGATCACGGGCAAGCGGTGTACGTCAGGATGGAGGGCAAAAGATGCACCTTAAGCCTGGATATGACGGGAGAACGGCTCCACAAACGGGGCTATCGGGCCCATCCCGGCCGGGCGCCCATTCGGGAAACAACGGCAGCCGGAATTATCTTGTCTTCCGGGTGGGAGGTGGGGGAGCCGTTAATGGACCTGACCTGCGGATCGGGAACCTTTGCCATTGAGGCGGCTATGTTGGCCAGGAATATGCCCCCCGGTCGGAACCGGACGTTTGGCTTTAGCCTATGGCCGGCCTTCAAGGAGCGCACCTGGGAATACCTTAAGAAACAAGCTGAAAGCCGGATTCTGGATCAGACTCCGGGGCCCATTCATGCCTCTGATGTTGATTCCGAAGCCCTGGCCACAGCCCGGCAAAATGCCGAAGCGGCCGGAGTCCTGGGCAATCTCACCTTGAAACAATATGATTTCACCCAGACCGCGGCTCCGGATATTTCCGCCCCCACCGGATTGGTCGTGGCCAATCCTCCATACGGGAACAGGCTGGAAGAGCGGCAAACGGCCCTGGCCCTGGTCAAAGAACTGGGTCGGTGTATTAAAAAACATTTTCACGGCTGGCGGTTTGCCATCGTCCTGCCGAAAGACCAGCGGTTCAAGGAGAGATTAAACCTCACCGTGGAGCGGTCCTTGATCTTGCCCCATGGCGGGCTTAAGGTGGAGGTGGTTTTTGGGAAGGTTTAACTGGGTAGGTGAATATCCAACGGAAAAAGCAAAAATAATTAGTGGGGAAAGTGTTTATAAAAATCACCCCGTTTGCCTGCATAGGTGAGGATAATTTGCCGGTGTTCTTCGTCAAAGAAGATTCCCACTCGATACTTTCCAAAACGTAAGCGACCGTAACCTGGGTGTACAGCTATCTTTTTGAGGTTAGACCAATCAAAGGGATTAGACACGCCGTCTCTGTATTTCTCGAAAAAGCGATTTATCTTTACAGCCGCTTCTGGTGAAAGTTGCTCCACGCTTCTACGGTAGGCCGATGTCACAATGATTTTCCACATATAGAATTAATATCCCAGCCTTTTTTTTTCATCATCTAAGAAATCACCGAGCGGCATCATCTCTTCCGGTTTGGCCGTTTGTAGGCTGTATCTGATAGCATTGACCAACTCATCATCTTCTACTTCATCTAAGTCATCCCAGGTCCTTGGTACTTTATTTTCCAACCAGAGTGAAATCAACTCTTGAATTCTTTCTTGTACTTCGGGGGAGGCGGCGTTATAGGCGGCGGCCACCTTTGAGTCTACTTTGATCATATCGGTCGAGGTGTTCATTTTTGGTCCCCCGGACGGGTGAGGTTGTTTTCATGATGCCGGCAAGAAATCCTTGTAAGGATTTTAGCAAAGTCATCACCAAAAAACAAAGGCTTTTTCCTCAGCTTTTGATTAATCGTCTTGTTTGGTTCTTCCGCCATATTGATCTTAGGCTAATGACATTGAATTCCGGCCATGACGCCGCAGAAATTGATTGACACAACCTTGCAGCCATTATAGTCATAGAAGATAGGGGCGCTGCCCTGCAACGTAACCGTCCTGTTTCCACCCAGGTCGTGGCAACGGATCTTATTCTTGAAACAACAAATTATTGTCAATGGTACTATGTCGGCATCAGCGGTTAAACGGGAACTTGAGACGCTTGGGCGCCCTGAGAAGGCTCGGCATTACGCGGGTTTTTTCAAAACCGGTCCGGGGGAATACGGGGAAGGGGATGTGTTTATCGGCGTGACCGTGCCGGAGCAGCGCCGGATTGCCCGAGAGTATAGCCGGTTGAGCCTAGACGAGGTGGATCTGTTGCTTCATGACCGGATTCACGAATGCCGGTTCACCGCCTTGCTCATCCTGATCCGGAAATTTGAACTAGCCGGCGCGGATGAGAAAAAGACGATATTCGATTTCTATCTCAGCCGGACCAAATACGTGAACAATTGGGATTTGGTTGATCTCTCGGCGCCTAAGATAGTCGGAGCCTATCTCCTGCGTAACCCTGGGCAAAGAAGCATATTATATTCTATGTCAAAATCATCCGATCTTTGGGAGAGAAGAATTTCTATTATGGGGACATTTCCCATGATCAAAAATGGCCGGTTCGAAGACGCCCTAAAGATCGCCGCAGAATTGCTCTCCGACGAACACGACTTGATTCATAAGGCGGTGGGGTGGATGCTCCGGGAAGTGGGGAAAGTTGACTTGATCGAGGAAGAAGTATTTTTAATTCAGTATTATAAAACAATGCCCCGGACCATGCTTCGATATGCTGTCGAGAAATTTGAGCCGCGCAAGCGAAAGCTCTACCTGAAGAGAGATTGATGGCGGACCGGGCGCCAAAAAAAACAGATGATTTTTTTTCAACAGTTGGGAATGCCGGCAAATGAGTACCCCCCGTCCTTTTGACCCGGTGAAATTGATCGTGAGCATCTTCGGCCTTGACCGGGGGCGGCTCACTGAGACGATCAAATTCTTGGCCGGGGTTTATGGCGAAGCAGACCTGGTCAGCCGGGTGATTCCGTTTGAGCATACGGATTACTATTACCGGGAGATGGGCCGGCCTTTGTTTCGGCGAGTGGTCTCGTTTCGAGGCCTGATTCAATTCGAGGAACTCCCCGGGGTTAAGCTGGCCACCAATAAATACGAGCAGGATACGGCGGCGGAGACCCGACGGCGGGTCAACATCGACCCCGGAGTCATCTCCCGGGAGCGGCTTGTTCTGGCCACGGGCAAGAATTTTACCCACCGGATTCCCTTGACCAAAGGCATCTACGCGGATCTAACTTTGCTGTACACCCAAGGGAGATACCAATCGTTGCCCTGGACATATCCGGATTACGCCTCGGAAGAACTGCTGACCGCATTTCATCGCATCAGGCGCAACTATATCTATCAACTTAAAGAAGCGGAAAGCCGGACAACGGCAGGTAAGGATGGTTCATGATTCGGAGTATGACGGCTTTTGGGTCGGCCAAGATAAGCCAGGGCGATGCCAACACCACCATTGAGATAAAGACGGTTAATAACCGTCACCGCGATGTCAGCTTACATTTGCCACGGAAATACTATGCCCTGGAGGATAGGATCAAGGCCGTGGCCGCGGCCCGGATAGACCGGGGGCGAGTAGATTTGACTATCTCCACCGACTCCCTACCGGACCGAGTCGACGGTTTTGAGGTCAATCTGCCCTTAGCCCGGCAATTGTACGCGGCCCTCAGTTCACTCAACGCGGCCCTGGGACTCGATGACAAGGTGGAGCTGGCCCATTTGCTCCGGGTGAATGATATTGTTGTCCCGAAGCGGAATGATGAAGACCTGGATGCCGCCTGGCCGGCGATTCAAGACTGCCTGAATGAAGCATTTGATAACCTGGATTCCATGCGGCAAGCTGAAGGGCAAAACCTGGCCGATGATCTCATTTCTCGGCTCGACCGCATCCTGAGCCTGCTGGGAGAACTGGAGAAGACCGCGGATGAGGTGCTTCTGTTGCATCAAACCAGGCTGGGGGAGCGGATGAAGGTGCTTTTGGGGCAAACGGAAATAGACCAGCAACGGCTGTTTCAAGAAGCGGCTTACTTTGCAGAACGAAGCGACATCACCGAGGAACTGGTCAGGTCAAAGAGCCACATCCGTCAATTTCGCCATTTTCTGGAATTGCCGGAACCGGTCGGCCGCCGGCTTGACTTCTTGATTCAGGAAATGGGCCGCGAAGCCAACACGATTGGATCGAAAGTCGGCAACGCCGCGGCCTCCCACGTCGTGGTCGAGATTAAGGGAGAGCTGGAACGGATCAGGGAGCAAGTTCAAAATATTGAGTAGGCTGCAGGCAATGTCGTTGCACTGAATCTAAACTTGAAACGTCGAACCTCGGCCTCTGATTATTGTAACTCTACCGGTGGGCTATGGAAAGCAAACTTATTAATGTCGGTTTCGGCAATTTTGTGGTCCTCGACCGGATCGTGACCATTGTCAATCCAGGATCTGCGCCCATGAAGCGGCTCAAGGAGGAGGCCAAAGACGCCAAGCGGTTGGTTGACGCGACCATGGGCCGGAGAACCCGGTCGGTAATCATTACCGACAGCAATCATGTTATCTTATCGGCGATTCAATCTGAAACCATCGCCCAGCGGTTTGGGGCCGATGTCCTTTCTAAGGAAAAGGTAAAAGATAAGGAAGGATGAGCGTGGCCGGACAACTTTACGTGATTACCGCTCCTTCAGGTACCGGTAAGACGACCATCATTCGGCGTCTTCTGGGGCAATTGGAAAATGTTGATTTTTCCGTGTCCCACACGACCCGCGCCCCGAGGGAGCGAGAGGTGCCGGGGCGGGATTATTTTTTTGTCAGTGAAGCAGAATTCAAATCAATGGTCGAGAGCGGAGCCTTTGTCGAATGGGCTCGGGTGCACGGTAATTATTACGGCACGTCAAAGTTTATGATCAATCAGAGCCTGGAGCAAGGCCGTGATTTGCTTTTGGACATAGATATCCAGGGCGCGATAAACATTAAACGGCACTATCCAGAAGCCGTTTATATCATGTTTGCCCCGCCTTCATTTCATGAGCTTAAGGCCCGGCTGACCGGGCGGGGGTCTGAGGCCCCGGAGAGCCTGAGACTCAGGCTGGCTAATGCCCGCCACGAAATAGAGTCATTCAAAGAATTTAATTACATGATCATTAACCAGGACGTTGACCGGGCCTTAGTGGAAACATTATCCATATTCACTGCGGAACGTCTTCGGGTGAGCCAGTGCGCTTCTAAGATCGAGGATCTACTTCTTCACTGGGATGAGGTGATATGACTGATCTGATTGCCGGTATAAATCCTGTATTCGAAGTTCTCAAGGAGAGGCCTGATCAGATTAACCAGATCGTGGCCGCGGCCGAAAGACGTGACGAACGATTGAATAAAATTATTGAATTGGCTCGGCTAAACCATATTAAGGTAAGCACTTTGCCCCGGCGGATGTTGGATCAGAAGTATCCTGAGATTCTGCATCAGGGAGTCGTGGCGCTGGTCGCGCCTTATCAGTATGTGGAAATGGAAGATGTCTTGAGCCGGGTCTCCGCCGCGTCAGGACCATTTACTTTGCTGGCCTTAGATGGGATTACTGATCCACATAACCTGGGGGCTTTGATCAGGACGGCCGCCGCGGCGCAAGTCCAGGCGGTCATTGTTACCACCCACCGGAGTACCCTGATTACGTCTACCGTCCAGAAGACCGCAGCCGGAGCCTTGGCCCATGTGTCGGTAGTCCGGGCGCTGAACCTGGCTCAGAGCCTGCAGCAGTTAAAAGATTCCGGGTTTTGGGTTTACGGGGCCACGGTGCGGGATGGGCGTGACTATCGAGCTACGGATTATGCCGAGCGGATGGTTTTGGTCCTGGGCAGTGAAGATAAGGGACTGAGGCCGCTGATTGCCAAGACCTGCGATTACCTGGTCACGATTCCGTTGAATCCCAAAGTGCCGTCCTTGAACGTTTCGGTGGCGGGGGGGATCTTGATGTTTGAAATGGCGAAGAGGTGGTCTCCGCCATCCGGGATTAACATTTCTTAAGATCAACCAGTAGGATCAAGCCACGGGCGGGATTAGAGGCAACAGCATATGGAATCTGGAGCCTTCCCCATCGCTTTCCGCCCAAAGTTTGCCGCCATGTAATTCTACGATCCGGCGGGCCAGAGTTAAGCCCAGGCCAAGGCCGGGTGTCTTGCCGCAAATCCCACTCTGAACTTGATAAAATGGATCGAAGATCCGTTCCCGGTGTTCGGGGGGCAGTCCGATCCCCGTATCTGTGACACTG
>JADFYA010000049.1:6043-14078 GCA_015233285.1 Deltaproteobacteria bacterium
TAACAGCATTGGATATGACATGGGACATGGCTCTGCTAAGACTGGGGACATCTCCCCAAATGCTTCGACCGCTCAGCTTCTCGGATATCTTTATATCAAATTGAAGATCACGTCCGATGGTCAGATCATCTACCGACGCCAGACCTTTTTCCATGAGGTGTTCGACCTCCAAGGATGCCATGGAAAAATTCGGAGCCCCCTTTTCCGTGGCCGCCAGAGTCAGAATATCGTTGATCAGATGAGCCAGATGACTTCCGCATTGATTAATATCGCGAATGAAATCAGCTTGTCTGGGGCTAAGACAACCGGCATAGCCATCTTGAAGAATCTGAGAGAATCCGATGATGCCGTTTAACGGAGTGCGCAGTTCATGAGACATACTGGTCAGGAAATTCATTTTGGCTTGCTCTGCGGCCTGTCCGGCTTCTTGGGCATAGTGTAGTTTCAGGTTAACCCGGACCAAAGATTGTTTAAGTTTGGATAGTTCGGTTTCTTTTTCCGCCAACTCATGTTCCAAGGCGGCCAGGCCGGCTCCGTTTTTTGATGCCTCACGGGCCTGCTGGTGGATAAGGGCGATGAGTTCTTTTTTTGGCATTTGCTCCAGGTGGGCGCCCAGGAAATGGTCGGATACAGCGTCCTGGTCGGGATAGTTGTCCGACAGATTGGTTCGGGCTAGTGCGGCGTGGCCGGCGTTGAACAGATATGGCAGCATGGCTGGTCCCTCCTGGTCACAGTTAATGGATACAGTTTAATATTTGTCTGTTTGTATAGCAAGTAACGCGCCAAGTCTTACCGTGGAGTTATTTTATTAATATCTAATGGCATTTTTCATTTATCAGGAGCGGCAACAATTGCCTGCCGGGCATTATTTACCACGGCCGGGCAGGATGGGATTGCCTAAATTTGCCGTGCCCGGTTAGCCTGAATCAAGGCAAGCTCGGCAGAAAGCCTTGAAGAAGGATTTAGTCCGGGTCCAACTCCTGGTTAAGGCTACATTTGATTTGACTTTACCCGGTGCTGTTTGGTAACTTTCTCTTCAAGCGACCTATCCTTTCATCCGCAATTGTTTTATCTTAACAACGTGATATCCCGGCCTCAAAAATATTTGCGTCCGCTGAGCCTTTGGCGACAAGACGAACACAGAATTCAACATCGGGCTACTAAATATGAGCAAAACGACCTTTACCACTAAGGCTTATCCTAAGGGGCTAGTCATCTTTAAGGAGAACTCACGTGGCGATGCGGCCTTTATTGTCAAATTAGGCGCGGTGGAAATTTCAAAATTGATTTTGGGCCGAAAGGTCGTGCTGGGAGTCTTCAGAGAGGGACAGGTCTTTGGGGAAATGGCCCTGATCAATACGGTTAAGCGAACAGCCACGGCTACGGCCCTGGAATATACCGAACTAATACATATCACTAAAGATCAATTGATGGTTGCTTTGGGAAGGTCTCCTAAGATAGTGGAAAGCCTGGTTGTGGCTTTGGTTAATCGACTGATCCATACTACCGAAATACTATCGGGGATAGCCGGGCGTGATTTTTTGATGGGGGCCGCGATGATTTTGGACTTGATGTCGTCTTTGCTTCGTCAATGCGGCCAGGAAGACATTATCCCACATGGACTGGCTCGAGAAGGAATCAAGAAGATCATGAACGTCCCCGGCTCGAGGGTCGACAGCCTGTTTACTAAGTTGCGGGATATAAACCTGATTCGATTAGTCCCGGTCGACGGGCGGCTGGGATTGCAGTTGGTCAATTATTTAAAATTTGTGAACCGGGTTGAGGAACTGATGGAGCGCCTGGAAGAGACGGGGGAGGATCTATTTCCGGAAAACGCGTTTATCGATCTGACTGAGATGGCTGGAATGATGAACACATCTGAAAGAGATGTGCTTAATCAACTAGCCGCAGGACAAATCCCGGAACGGCACATCTATTTTGATCGGGAGGGGATATCCGCCTGGTTCGACAAGCAGGGGTTCAATGATAAAGCCATGCTCGACCAATTCTCAGGGGAGTGGGAGAACCTGCTCGACGACGTAACGGATATCCCGAGCCAACCCGTCGAGGCCGAGGGAAGAAAAAGCAAGGCCATGCCGAAAAGGATGCCGAAGGTATCGCTTTATGATCTGTCAAGACTGAAACCCGATGGAATCAAAAAAATTTTCAATCATATCGGGATGTACAATTTGAGTCTGGCCTTAAAGGTGATGCCGCCGGAACATCAAGAAGCCATTCTGTCAAGTATTCCGCAACAAGCGGCGCAATTGATCCGGGATGAGATGGCCCAGTTGCCGGACGCGACCGAGGAAAAGCTCCAATCCATCGAACAGGAGATCGTTGTCTGTTTGCAGGAGTTTTTATTTAGGAGTGAGGACTAGGCGATATGACCGGTATCAGGTTATCTAACCCTGAATGTCTTTATTAAAGTCAAGAAAAAGCATAACCCGGAGGACACGGAGAGAGGAAAAAACAAGGCGCCTGTTTTCATTAAGGGTCTTATTCTCTTTAAGACAACGGAAAAATCATGACATCAATGCCCACCTGACCTGGTTACGGCCGCTTCTTTTGGCCTGGTATAGGGCTTGGTCGGCTGTGGTGACCAATATCGCGTTGGGCAGATCTTTTTCAGGCAAAATAGAAGCGGCACCGATACTGATCGTCACCCGATCACTGACTTCAGACTTGGCATGGGATATATTTAGTTCCTCCACTTTGGCTCGAATGGCCTGGGCCAGAAGCACGGCTCCTGTTATGTCGGTTTCGGGCAAGATTATGGCAAATTCTTCCCCGCCGTAACGGGCGGCAAAATCACCACCCCGCTTCAGGCTGTGATTCAATGTCTTAGACACATTCCGCAAACATTCGTCGCCGGCCTGGTGTCCATAGGTGTCATTGTACAATTTGAAATAGTCTATATCTATCATGAGCATTGATAACTGACTGCCGGTTCTGGTGGCGCGCCTCCACTCCTGATCCAGGTAGACATCAAAACAGCGGCGGTTGGCGATATTGGTCAGCCCGTCAAGCTCGGATAGTCGCTGTAACATCAGATTCGCCTCTTGGAGTTGTTTGGTCACTTCCAGCAGCTCCTGTTCCCGTGCCTTCCGCCGGTCCATCTCGTACTTTAGTTTCAGCAAGGACCGCACTCTGGCAAACAGCTCCGTCCTGTCCACCGGTTTGGCGATAAAGTCCATCGCCCCGGCGGCAAAGGCTAACTGCAGTTTTTCTTTTTCAGACATGGCCGTGACCATGATGATCGGGATGTCCTTTAATTGCTTGGACATGTTGATCCGGTGGCAGAGTTCATAGCCGTCCATTTGAGGCATAATGATGTCGCTGATAATCAAGTCAGGGGCATGGTCATCCAAATATTCCAATGCCTCCAGACCATTGCCGGCAACCGCCACCCGGTAGTTGTTCCCTTCAAGAAGAGATTGTAACAGGAGAGCCTGGGTGGCGCTATCTTCTACAATTAATATAGTTGCGGTGCTTCCTTCCTGGCTGGCCAATAAGTCCATGTCTTCCTCACCTGGCTTTAATAATCCCTAAAATCCGGTAAACCACTCCTTAATTGGTGTGATTAACCAATGAAATCAATTGGTTGACTATTTCTTCCGGCGTTAGAATATGCGTGACGGCATTCAGCCTGATCGCCTCTCCGGGCATCCCATGAATGACGGAACTTTCCTTGTCTTGAACTAGAGTAATCGCGCCACGGTCCCGCATTATTTTTAGCTCTACCGCCCCGTCTTTGCCCATGCCGGTGAGAAGCACACCGATGGCCCGCGGCCCAAAAGCCTGAGCCACGGAACGGAAAAGGAAAGATATGGCCGGGCGGAGACCGTTTTCTGGCGGTGCTTTGCTGGTCATCAATCGACCCTCTGAGGTAATCCCCATATGGGAGTCATCGGGCGCCAGGTAGGCGTGCCCTGGTTTGACCCGTTCTCCGGCCTCGGCCAGGTGGACCGGAAGACCGGTGGAAGATGAAAGCCAGTCAGCGAATCCATCGACAAAGCCTGGGCTGATGTGCTGGGCGATCAAAATAGGCGCCGAGAAATCTCGCGGCAATTTAGACAGGATGAGTTGAATGACCGGAGGGCCGCCAAGAGAGGCTCCGATAGCCACCAGTTCGAATACCTGACCCGCGGTTCGGGGCTTGATTCGGGAGATCATGTCCACCCCGGCCGGGTCCCGTGATACCCTGGGCAGGCGTCGGATAACTTTGACTTCGGACATCAATATCACCGTTTGGATCAGTTTGGCCACCTCCGGTTCAGACTCGGGATGCCCCGGCCCGGCAGGTTTCCTCACTCCGGCCACTGCCCCGGCCGTCATAGCCTTGAAGGTATTTCTGACTTCCTCCGGATCCCAGATGGAACTGACTATGATGATGGGTACCGGATGCGACTCCATGATTCTTCGGGTAGCTTCAATGCCGTCGAGCTTGGGCATGACGATGTCCATAGTGACCACATCGGGCCGCAATAACGGCACCAGCCTGACGGCTTCGGCTCCATCCGGGGCCGTGCCGACCACTTTGATCCGGCCGTCTTTCTCCAGGAGATGTTGGAGATACTCTCGCATGGTGGCCGAGTCGTCAACGATCAAGGCTTTGATCATAAGTTACTCTTTCGGTCTAAATAAGCCGACTAATGATATCCAGGAGATTGCCTTGATCAAAACTGCTCTTGATGATATAGGCATTAGCCCCCACGTCGATGCCGCGCTCCCGGTCTTGGGGGGATTCCAGGCCGGTGACCAACACGACCGGAATCTCTTCAAGACGTTTGTCCTGACGAATTTTTGATGTTAAATCAAAGCCATTCATTCGAGGCATCTCTACATCTGAGATTATCAGATCAAAATCGTCCGTTCTTAACCAAGAATACGCGTCGACTCCATCGACTGCCGTCTTGACGGTATAACCGGCTGATTCTAAAATATTTTTTATCAGCATCCGAGAGGTGATGGAATCCTCGGCCACCAGGATTGACTTCTTTTTCTTCTCTCCTACTCTGTCTTTAGACACCAGGGGTTGGACTCGCCCCGGACCGGGCTTTGAGGCCGATTTCATCAGATCATGAATGTTTAATATGGGCACGACCCGGCCGGAACCAAGCACCGTGGCTCCGGCTATGTTTCGGACCCGGCTGAGTTGATTCCCCAGGCTTTTGACCAAGACCTCTTGCTCGCCCAGGACCTCGTCAACCCTAAACGCGATTTTTTTGTCAATCGTTTCCACCACCACTATGGGGAAAAAGGCTGATTCTCCATTTTTTTCGGCGACCAGCGGCAGTTCCAAGACTTCGGCCAGTTCGACCAGAGATACCGGCCATTCTTCCAATAAAACAGTGGCCTTGTTTTCCACCGTTTGGACTTCTTTTGGAGATACCCGGGAGACTCGCTGAATATGGGCACTGGGCAGGGCAAATAGATGATCCGCCACCTGGACTAAGACACACCTGAAAGAAGATAAGGTCAGAGGCAAGACCATCTTAAAAGTAGAGCCCTGGCCGAGCCTGGTGGCGATAGCCAACTGCCCCCCCAGTTGTTCGATGTTTTCCTTAACTACGGACATCCCCACACCTCTGCCCGAGATGGTCGTTATCATCGAACTGGTGGAGAGTTCCGGCCGGCAGATCAGAGATAGGGCCTCTTGATCAGTCAACTGGGCGACTTCATTCTGGGTCAGGATCCCGCGCTTAACCGCTTCCGCCTTGATCTTGACTAGATCAATACCCTGGCCGTCATCTGAAAAGACGATTTCGACTTTACTGCTTTCCCTTTGGGAAACAACGATGTCGATGCTCCCGCGGCGGGGTTTCCCCTTTGTTTCTCTCTGGTCCGGATGTTCCACACCATGGTCGATGGCGTTGCGGATAAGGTGGATGAAGGGGTCCTTTATTCGTTCGAGGATCCGGCGGCCTATCTCTATATCGCCCCCCTGGAATCTCAAGTCCACCTCTTTGCCCCGATCCCGGGAGATGTCACGGATGATTCGGGGAAGGATATCAAAGAGGGTGGTGAATGGGAGCATGGTGGCTTTTCTGGTGTCCTCCACCAGATCGTCGATCATCAGTCTGAGGGTGTGACTATCCTGGTCTGCGGCTTTGGCCAGGGCCTTGAACTCCCGTCCCAGATAGCCGGCATGATCTCGGGTCCATTCCAGATACTCTAATATCTTGGCCAGCTTGTTTAAATTCTGATGATTCTCTTTGGGGCCGTCGGACTTGCCGACCAGTCGGCGGAGCCAGCGACACTCGGATTCTATGGCATGCTGGCGGGTCCGCAACAGATCAACGGATTGGGTTGTGCTTTTCAGTAGACTCACCTGTTGATTGGCGGCAATTTTCAGGGCGATCAACTCTTCCGCTTTTATTCTCAGAGAATATAGCTTAGCCGCAGATATTCTGACTGTCTCGGATACCAATGGTTTGGCCTGGCAAGATTGGATCCAGAGATCGGATTTGGGCTGATCAGGAGGATCGGACTCTTGTTGGCAAGAGTCATCTGAGGGCCATTCATTTTGGGGTTGTTCGCTGTTTGTTTCTTGATCAGATGGACTTATGATTTTAGGCGAATCAGCCGGCCGCAGGTCCGGAGGCGGAAGGGGAGGAGTCTCTTTCGGCTTTTTGAGCTGTTCGATCTGGAGGATAAGAGAAGATATCCTAGCCGGTTCCGGGGCCGCCTGGCCGGAGGCGGATTCGGTGAGCAGGAGATTGATAATGTCCAGAGATAAGTGAAGGACGTCAAATATCTCAGGCGACAGTTGTAGCTCGCCTTTTCTCAATAAGGCAAATACACTTTCAATGGCCTGACATATGTTCTCTATATCCCCAAGATTAACCGTCCGGGCCGCGCCCTTGAGGCTATGGGCTTCTCGAAACACCTCTTCGATGAGTGTTTGTTGTCTTTCCTGATCAGAGGAGGTCTCATACTCCATTAAGCAAGAGGCCATGGCGTTGAGACGTTCTTCTGCTTCGGCCTTGAACGCGGCGCGGAGTTTTATCAGGAATTCTTCTTCATTCATAGCAGTCCCTACGGCCCGGAATAATCCAACGAGTAGACTGAATTTGGATAGATGGTGACATCGCGGGGTCCCAATCGATTGCTACTGGTTGCTTGTTGAAGATAATCGGCAACCTGCGACGAGTACCCGGTAGCCGGCGATTTAGACTTTGAATCTGCCGGCCAGATTTCGCAGATGCCGCCCCATTTCTTCTAAACTTCTGATGGCGCTTTCTAAATTTCTGGCGACATCAACGTTTTGGATCCCGGCTTCTTTGATGTTGTCTATGGCAATGGACAATTGATCCATCCCGGCCAATTGCTCTCTACTTGAAGCGGCGATTTGGATGGCGCTTTGAGCCGATTCGGCCAGATTACCGGCCAAGGATTCTATGGCCTGGCCGGCCTGTGACGATAAGCTCACTCCGGCTTCCACCGCTTTACTCCCGCGTTCCGTGGCCATGATGGCGGCACTGGTGGCTTTTTGAATCTCGCCCAATATGTTCTTGACCTGGGTAGTGGCTTCTTTTGATCTTTCCGCCAGGGATTTTACCTCCTGGGCGACCACGGAAAAGCCTTTGCCGTGCTCTCCGGCCTTGGCTGCTTCAATAGAAGCATTGACCGAGAGAAGATTGGATTGATCGGCCAGGTCGTTTACCGTGCTGATGATTTCGCCGATACTCTGGGTTTGTTCACTCAGTTTCATTATACTTTCAGCGACATATTCCATTTCATCGGCGATATGTTTCATTCCGTCGGCTGCCTCCAGGGTGGCTTTTCGGCCGCTGTCCGCAATTTGCGCCACCCGTTCCGATCTGGTCATGACCTGTTCCGCTTTATCATTAGAAAGCTGCGCCGTGTGCCGTAGTTCTTCGGCTGCAGTGGTCATCTCGGTCAAAGAGGTGGATGATTCTGCGGCATTGGCACTCAGTTGAGTTGCCGTGGCCGAAATTTGGCGGGATGATTCGGCCACCTCACCGGAGTCGAACGTAATGTTCTTTATTATTTCCTGAAGGTTTTCTAA
>JADFYA010000004.1:0-28959 GCA_015233285.1 Deltaproteobacteria bacterium
CGCCAATTTCACCGTTTACGACGTTTGTAAGGCTTGTGGCGTTGAAAGCGAGAATAGCCGCATGCTGGCCGGGAGCGCCCTAGACTACTTCGTCGGCAACCCCAATATACCGCCCCATGTGGATAAGCTCTATGCCTGGAAGGTGGCGCGGGACTGCAAAGGAGATCCCCACTGCACTACGGTCTATACCGGCGGCTGTCCAAGTTGTACTCCGGCCGGGACCGACAATTGTCCAATAGGCATCGAGAAGAACGGCCAACTGTTCATCGGATTCAGGGCCTACGTAGAACCGGCCACCAAAATCGGACCGGCGTTTACCGAGATCATCTTTGACCGGGTGATTCGCTTTAGCCCCACCGGGCCGGTGGTCAGTAACATTGCGGTGGCTTCCAAACCATTCGTCCCGACCGATCCCCTCCCGTTCGTTCCGGCCGGCACTCCGGTCAACATCGCATTCCACGTGGGCAGCGCCGAAACTTCCAACAGCACCTGGACGGCGACCCTAAAGACCGACGACGGATGCGGAGTGCTGACGCCAACCTCCGGATTCGTAACCGGCGGCAGTGGTGACGTGTCCTTCACGATAACCCCTCCGCCCACCCAGAAGACCACTCTCACGGTGTTTCTTGACGCCACCGACGGCAAGGGGCGGCGGGCCAAAACCCGCGGAGTCCAGGTACAGTTCAAATAGGAACATTATCTTTGAAAAACCGGCGGCCGTAGCACGGTACAACGCTGCGGCCGCCGGTCACGGTTGGGGCTGACGGCTCACATGTCATGGCCGTAATTGCCGATTAAGAAATTATTTTTCACCCTCTCGATACTGGCCTCATCACTCATCAGCATGTCCATCTGCCTGGTGAACAGGAGCAATCGGCCAATTGCTTCCAGCCGGTGCTTTATAAAGTTTTGTTGATACTTTTGAAGCCTGGCCCCCACCCGGTCCTCCACCGCTTCCACCGTAAAATCAAGTTCCGCCAGGATGGCCGCAATGGCCCGGCAGCGCCGGTTTTTCCGGACGTCGTCGGCCGCCCCGCCCTTAAAAGTGAAGGTAATGTAATTCTTGTTCATCGTCTCACCGCAGTAGGCGTCTAACACACTGTAATGATAACCGACCCGGGAACTAAAATTGAGATATTTGTCGGAAATAATGGCATAGCTGCGGTCGCCGAATCGTTCAGAGGCAAGGTTGGGCGGAGCCATCATCTGCTGCGAAACTACGGAGAAAAATCCTCTTAATTCTATGGGCTTAGGTTCATGCTGGCGGCTCAGTTGCTCATCCGTCATTCCGGCCAGCAAAGCCTGGAAAGGAATGCTGGCAATCTGGTCCGTCGTCACCTTGCGGGCCTTTCCGGTCAGGCCGGTGATTCCGCCACCCAGATCGATAACATGTAAATCCAACGGCAGGGATGCTTTTAATTGAAGTGCTCCGCCGCCGCCTTCGGAAACAACGTCGCTTAGTTTAAACATCTCGCCGTAAGAGAGTTCATGGACCAGCCGCATGATGTCGTGGACCGTCTCGCAGTATTCCGCATTGAAATTAGGGGCGGTTGGGTCCAAAAGATGTAGCGGGACGATAAACCTGGCCAATTGTTTCAATGTCTCGTATACCGGTGTCCCCTTCATCTTGGGTTTGTGGATCCTCTCCAGAGAGAGGAGTTCCGGGACTCGTCCTTCGTAAACTCGGCAACTATAGGCGTCAACCGTAACCTCTTGCCCTTCACGCAATGTTTTGGTCGCCTCTCCGGCATTTAGAATAGTCGGGATTTCAAACTCCCGGGATAGAGAGGCCATGTGGCCGGTGGCCGAACCGAAGTCGGTGATAATGGCGCCGGCCTTGGACATTAGAACTACGAATTTGGGTGAAGAGTGCCGGGCCACCAATACGCCGCCGTCAGGGAAGCTGACCAGGTCGTCTTCCGATCTGATCTGGTAGACAAGGCCGTATCCCACACCGGGAAAAGCGGCGTTACCACCTTCGAGCAGCAACTGATATTTTTCCAGACCTTGAATCTCTTGAACAGAGGGAATGTTCGCTTCAATCTGGGGAAAATTTAAGGGACGGGATTGGAGGATAATCAGATTCCCCTCCTGGTCTAAAGCCCATTCCATATCTTGGGGGCCGCCGTAGTGCTCCTCCAACCGCTGGGCGTACCGGGCCAGGGTGATGATCTGGTCTGAGGACAGCGCCGGGGCGTCTTGTTTCTCTGAAGGGACCGGGACCTCCATCAGGCCGCCCAGGGGATTGATGACCAGTTGCACCGGCTTATGGGAGATTTGTTCTTCTATAATAGTCTGCCGGCCGTCTTTTGCCACCTTATAAGTATCGGGAGTGACGATGCCGTCCACGGCGTAGGGGCCGAGACCCCAGACCGCGGTGATGATGATATTGTTCTCCTGGGGATGCAAAGGATCGCAGGAATACATCACTCCGCTGGCTATGGATTCAACCATCCGGATGCAGGCCACGCTCATGGCCACATCTTCCACCCGAATTCCTTTATTAAACCGGTATGAAATGGCCCGCGGGGTGAACAAGCTGGCCACGATGACTTTATAGGTGGAAATAAGTTTATCCCTGGTCACGTTTAACACCGAAACGTACTGACCGGCAAAGGAGAGTTCGCTGTCTTCACCGATGGCGCTGCTGCGCATGGACACCCGGAGTTGCGGCGGTTGTGCCTCGGAGTCCGGGACGGTAGCCGTCAGGTCATCAAAGGCGGCTAAGACGGCCTGTTCCAACTCCGAAGGTACTGTGGCTGTAAAGATCAGTCGTTGGATGGCTTCGCTGCCCTCATGGACGGATTCTGAGTCCTGGTCTCCCATTTCCACTTTGTATTTATTGATCTGGTCCGTCAGGTCATTGCTGTCTAGAAAAAGACGAAAAGCCCTGGTGGTGATGGCGAATCCCTCAGGTACGGGCAGCCCCACCCGATTGCGCACCTCCCCCAGGTTGGCGTTTTTGCCGCCGACCCAATCGGCCATTTCTTTATTAACCAGAGCGTAAGGCAAAACCAATTCCGGAGGGTCTTCCCGTTCTTCTTCGCGAAGCACATTATTGATCTCAGCGTTAATTTTTTCCAGGGTTTGGTAAAAGGCCATGTGCCTTTGACCGGAAAGCACATTTAAATTCTTGATCATCCGAATGGTGTGAAAGGTAAGCAAGGCTGTCTGCGAGCGGACATAAGACATGCCGAAAGGCTGGTACCCGTGCAGTTTGTCGCTGATATCCGACATTATCTTGGCAAGCTGGGCGTTGGAATCCAGCAATTCTTTGAAGCTGGTGTATTTCAACTGGAATAAATCCGACAGTGTTCTTTTTGGAGTTTCGGCCGTGGGCTGCTTGCGCCACTTGAACAACTTAGAGATGTCGAACATAACACCACCCTGGATATGTGTTTTTAGTGTTTAAACCGCCCGATCGAGATTACACAGCTTAAATACAATCATCTGCGTTCTCTTTCTTTTCTCCCTGCCCCCGACAGTTATGGTTTCTTCGTTCAGGCGTTCGGATTGATCTCCTTGACCAGACAATAGCGCGTGGCGGGACCATGCCCCGTCCTTTTCAGTATCCCCTTCTTGACCATATCTTGCAGGTCGTTCAACGCGGTGCGAGAGGGGAAACCATTGCCCACGGCTTGCTGGTACTCCACCCGGGTAATCTCTCCCTTCTCGAAGAAAATTGAAAAGGCTTTTTTCTGTCTTTCGTTTAGATCCAGGTCGAGTGGAATAGAAGGCTTTTCTTCGGCCGATGGGCCGGACACAAATACTTCTGTCGGCAGATGAAACGGCTCAACTGCCGGGGGAGTCCTTTCCTCCTCCAGTCGGATATCATTAATATAAATCAGTTGTCCTTCGGCCATAGCCACGGCTCGAATAATACAATTCCTTAATTCCCTAACATTTCCAGGCCAAATGTGAGCCAACAGTTTTTCCAGGGCGCCCTGGGTTAAGGCGACGTATTCTTTTTCCATTCGGATGGATGCCTGCCTGAGAAAATGATTGGCCAGGGTGGGAATATTCTCTTTGTGATCCCGCAAGGCCGGAGTCCGAATGGTAATGACGTTGAGCCGATAATAGAGGTCTTCCCGGAAGCGCCCTTTGTCAACCAATTCTTTGAGCTCTTCGTTGGTCGCAGTAATGACCCGGACATCCACATCGAATTCGCGGTCACTGCCTAAGGGCGTGACTTTTCGGATGGACAAGGTTCGCAGCAGGGCCTGTTGGACTTTGGGGGAGGCGGTCCCGATTTCATCTAAGAACAGAGTTCCGCCATGGGCGGCTAAAAAAGCTCCCTTGCGGTCGGTCTTGGCCTCGGTGAATGCCCCTTTGGTGTGGCCAAACAAGGAATCCAACAACAGATTCTCATCTAAGGCACCGCAGTTGATGGAAATAAAGGCCTTGGCCGCTCTGACGCTGTATTTATGCACCGCTTCGGCGGTAAGTTGCTTCCCCGTACCCGTTTCTCCGATAATCAAGACGTCCGCATCCACCGACGCGGCTTTGAGTATCCCTACTTTGAGGGATTCGATCACTGGTCCGGAACCGATAATGTCACCGACATCGTGGGCTAATAATAAAGTGTTGGTCGGCGGCCGGTCCTCCTCCAAAATTGCCGGTCTTCCTTGCGTTACCTCCTGGATGCTGACATCTTTAAGCCGGATCTCTTCGAGCTGGTTCTTAATGGTATTGATCATGTTGTTGATGGAAAATCTGAGAAAATTTGTCTCAAAATCATGATTCTGCAATACTATTTCTCTTAACTCTCCGGTCTCCTGAATACGATTCACCGCCGCGGCCAGATCAAATATAGGTCGGGTGATCACCCGGCTGAGAACATAAATAACAAAGGCAATCATGATCATCGTAAACAGGCTGACGACGAAGATGACATCCACCTGCCGGTATCCGGCCCACAACCCCAGCCTGCTCCGGTCAACAAAGGCCACCCCGGCGTAGTTATCGGCCTTGCGGTCCAGTCCGGCTTTAAACCGGACGGGTGCGTAACCGATATTGACCAGATAGGCTCCAGTAGAGTAACCGGAATCATCAGACTGGATGGTTATCAAGCCTGGTTTCCCCGACTGTAAACTGCCGACCATTTGCCAGAATTCGTTATGTTTAATATCAGGTTTAAACGCCCTTTCCAGTCCCGGTTTGCCGAAAATCCCGGAAAGACCTGTTCGGGCCGTTTCGGCCGACAATTCCTTTGGTTTGTCATCTAATTCCTCGGACTGAAACAACATCCAGCCGTCCTTATCGAACATGTAGCAATACCTGACTTCCGGGCTTCTAACATAGGCAAAAATCGGGGACTGGGGTGAATTGTATAATGACAGGATATCCCGGACGCGGTGGGCATCCACACCGAGCATTAAGACCCCCTGGAGACGGCCGTCTGGTTTCCATAACATTACCGAGAACCTAATGATTTTGCGGACTGTGTTCCGGCCCAACAGTTTTCCTGAGGGCAGGGGATAGATCCCCTCGACGACGGGGGAGATAAGGACCTCGTCTCTGCCCAGTTTTTGCAAGTCCGCCAAAACGTCCGCAGTAGAAGGACGGATAAAAGGAATCTCGGGCGGAGGCACCTGGACCAGTTTATCGTCAATGCCGGCGAGGAAGATGGAGTTATCATTGGTGGGAGCGATAAAGGCGACTTCCGTATAGCTCCAACCGCGCATGTGTTGGTGCACGGTCCAGAACTGCTCTAGAGAAATTGCGGACATAGGTAATTGAGCCAACTCCAGCAAGTCCTCTTGGCATAGATTCAGGAACCCGCTGATCTCATGCGCTACGGCCAGGGCTTGAATGCGGACGCTTCTCTCCACGGCTTCATTCAGAAACTGTTTGGAGTACCAGTTGGTGACGTACCCGGTGGCGATCAAGATCAAGATAGTCGATGGGATAAGTCCCATGAGCAACTTAGTCCTGATATGGAAGGACCGGATGTTGGCCAGATCGAACCAGGCTAGTTTAAAGGTATCATCAAGGTACCTGACGAGACGCAACATACTTTACTCTGCCTCCTGAAGGATGGGATCATTTTTTTGGTAAACACTATAGCATAGCAAAGGTCATGCCATATCGTCGCGTCCGGCCTTAACGGCTATTTATCGAATTACTCGCCATGAATCAATCATCCCCCGGCCTTGATGAGGCCACCAGGGTCGAGCCATATGTCAGTTTTGTTTACACGATGTAAAGACCGGCGGTTTGTGGGGCGGGATGCCGAATCTCGCCAACGGGCGGTCCGATCAAATCTAGAGATCTCGCCAACCGGCTAAGTGGCGGCCAAGCCTGGTGGCCGACCTGGGACATGTTAATCTTTTGTGTAAAGATAGTAATTGATATTCAAGATGTTGCAATGTCATGCCGGATCTCGCCAGATTTTTTGGCATAGCCCTTGCAAGAATTACGGGCAACTGGCGAGATTTTTGGTCGGCCGGATCCGGTTCTTTAGTCGATGACCACGTGTAAGGGTATCGATCAGACATAAGACGAAAAGAAGACTAGAAAGCAACTTTTTCATCAGGTAAAACCTTTAAGGGAGGTAATGATTCATGAGAGCTTTGTTTCGTAGGATTTTGGCCTTTTGCTCCGTCATCTCCGTGCTTGTCCCGGCGGCGGTGTGGGCGGCGGGAGAAAAAGCGGCCATGCTGGTGGTTGTGGCCGACACCCGTAGAGTGACAAGCGACATTGGAAAGTACTTTGCCGACCTGTATAACACCAACATGTGGCTGTTCGCCGTCTGGGCCGTAGTTCTGACGGCCGGGTACGGCGTGTTTTTGGGTTTTACGATGGACATGATTATGTCCCGGACCGGTCTTGATCTCAAATCCCGCAAGATTATCGAGCATTAAGATATATCTGAATCGAAGGAGGAGTAAACAATGGAACATTCGTTTTGGTATTTACACATGCCCATTGCGGGCGTGGAAATATTCTGGCCGGGTCTGGTATTAATCGGTTTTTCCGTTGGGACCATCGGCGGCTTCTTCGGCATGGGCGGGGCCTGGATGGTGACGCCGGGTCTGAATATCTTGGGCTTCCCCATGGCCTTTGCCATCGGCACCGATATTGCCCATATCGCCGGCAAGTCCATGGTCTCCACCATGCGGCATTCCAAGTTCGGCAACGTGGATTACAAGCTGGGCTTTGTCATGCTCTTCGGAACCATGTTCGGGATCGAGATCGGGGCGCAAATGATCATGTGGTTGGAGCGCCTCGGCAAGGTCGGTCCGATAGTCCGGTGGGTCTATGTCGGCTTCCTGGCCCTGATCGCCTTCATGGTCTTCTACGACTATTATAAAGCCGACAAGGCCAAGAAAGCCGGCGTGATCTCTGGAGATAAAGGGGCGGAAGGGATTACCTGGTACAAGACCTTACACAAGATCAAACTCGCTCCGATGGTTCATTTTAAGACGGCCGGTTTCACCTGTTCGGCCTGGTTGCCCATCGGTGTCAGCTTCATTACCGGCATCCTGGCCGGTTTCCTCGGAATCGGCGGTGGCTTGCTCCGCATGCCGGCTTTGGTCTACTTGATCGGCTGTCCGACCCACATCGCCGTGGGAACCGACCTGTTTGAAGTCATGATCTCCGGACTTTACGGAGCCTTCACTTACACCCTGAAAGGCCGGATTGAACTTGTGGCCGTTTTCGTCATGCTGACCGGCGCCGCTATCGGGGCCCAGATCGGCACAGTGGCGACTAAATACGCCAAGGGGTACGGCATCCGAATTGGCTTCGGGTGCGCCGTCGTGGCCTGTATGGTCTCCATCGTTTTAAAACAGTATGGCTTCGACGTCGCCGCCGCAGTGGTTATCTTGGGTGCTATCTCGGCCATCTGCGTCTATATTATCTCCATCATGTTCAAGGGTGCGGCTGCGGAACTCCGGGATAAAAAAGCACGGGAACGCGCCGCTGCAGCTTTTCAGAATTAAGGAGGAAATATCAAAATGAAGAGAAATCCGGTTTTCTGGTGTGTCACCCTTCTTTTCCTGGTCTTTTGTTTTGGCCCGGCCTGGGCTGCCGAAGTTAGCCAGGGAAACTGCATCAGCGTCAATGACAAGGACAAAACTTTGACCATTGAGGAATATGACCTCAATTTCACCAAAGATAAGCCTTACGGCCATCCGACGGGGAAGAATTCCACTTATAACATTGCAATGGCCTTGATCGGCATCCCGCCGGCAAAAGGGGATGTGCTCAGGATATCCTACGACGTCAAAGGGACCGAGAGGATCGCTCTCAAGATCATGAATGTGTCAAAACAAGATTTGAAGAAGAAGTAAGCGGATGTGGGCGCAGAGTCCCGGGGGGTAACCCTCTCCCGCCTCCCGGCTCTGTCCCCCCGTCCGGTTCACCGCCGGGGATCAGGAAATAGAATTGTCCGTTCCAAAGACTGCCCCGGAAACGGTATACCCAAACGACACCATCAGGACCATGGGGATATAGCCTCAGGCCAGAGAGGAAACCTGTATGAGCACCCAACAGAAAATTGTTGTAGTCATCTTTGATTTGCTGCTTCTAGCCGAGCTGGCTTTCAGCATTTACTTGGGGCGGCATGATCGTGAGGAGATGGCCGGAATGTTCATCCGGACCTTTGTTCCCCTGCTTGTGGTGACTGTAATATCTTATCGGTATGCCATGAGAAAACTTGATCCTCCGGAACCGGCAACCGAAACCTGTCCCGCACCGGACCAGAATTAATATATTTTCGGTCAACTAACCCCCTAAATTGTGTCCCCGCTTAGACCCCCCCGGTCGAGAGCAGCATTATTAACATATATCCGCCAGGCGGATGAGATTCAGATAGGTCAGGGTCTCATCCGTCCGGCGCCAAGTCCACCTTTCCCGCTTCACCCTCCGGCCCTTCCATTTACACCTCGTAAAAAAAGCTGACACTTCAAAACTAAGGACGCGCCCTCAGGCCAAACCCGGCGACCGATTTATCTAATTCTTTTAAATTTGTTCCGGTCACCCTGAGTTGGTGCGAACATTGCTTACAAGCTTATATTAGACCATGGGACCAAAGGATGGGGGCCCGGAATGGTCATCGATTCCTGAAGTTCGGACCCGGCAGTTACAAGGTCTTGGCGTCGGGTGGGCATACTCGCAATGAGGGAGGTCGATTCCATGAATGATCGGTTCACCATCTTGGTAGCTGATCGAAACCGATACGTCCGAGATTTTCTCCGCCGTGAATTTGCCGCAGCCGGATACCGGGTGGTGGTAGCCAAAGACGCCATCGAGCTACGGCGGCTTATCCAACGGTGCCGGCCACTTCATCTTCTCGTTTTAGATTTGGAGATTCCTTATATGGGCGGGGTTACCGTGTTGGAACAAATCAGGCTGGAGTACCCCTCCTTGCCCGTAATTCTTCATATGTTCATGACGGAGGAGATGAGCCATCCCGCTTTCCAAGATGTTGCGGCAGTGGTAGAAAAGAGTGGCAATCCTGATGAATTGATGCGGACGGTGAGCCAGGCTTTGCGCCGCCGGTATCCTCAAGACTTTGTGGCGGAGCATGCAGAAGTGCTGTAATGGCGTTACGGGTTACGGGTTCCGAGTTGGAGGTACCCCCCCGGTTAGCCGAGTAAATTGTTATCGGCTAGACCCTCCAACTCGTAAACCGCAACTCGTAAACCGCAACCCAATGTCATTGATTTAAGCGGGCGAACAATCGTGCTAACTTTTTTAAAATAGTTCATTCTGAATAAGCCCCAACGGGGCGCTTTATGTTAGCCCAGGGCAACGCCCTGGGAAATACGGCAGGTTACGTGTCAGCAGGATGGTCAGGAGGTCGGCCGGCTCCCAAAGTCATCTCCTTTTAATGGGATATCCAGCTACGGCTGAGGTGCTGGATTGCCAAGGATTTTATGTGGGCATTATAGGTTATTTTGTATAGTCACAGCCTATACCCAGAGCGTTGCCGCTGGGCTAACCTAGAGCGCCCCTTCAGGGCTTAATCGGAATTGACCATTTATTAGATAGGATCCGATGCCCCTGCACCTTAAGTCAATGACATTGAACCGCAACCGGCAACTTGCAAACTGAGCAGGCAATGACGAAAGAACAATACTATTCCTTATTAACCAGAAGAATGATTCTAATCGTGATGTTGGTGTCGTTTGCCCCGCTCGTCCTGATTATGGGCCTAACCGGTTATAATTTCCATACATCATATAAAAACAAGGTTATCGACCACTTAGAAGAAATCGTCAGAAAGCATAAACAGCATGTCGACGATTTTCTAATGGAAAAATTAGCTGATCTCAATGTGCTGGCCTCTTCATTTAGTCCTGAGGTGCTGAGCCAAGAAAAATTTCTGCAGGAGTTGTTAGGCCATCTTAGGAAGGGGGGCGGCGGCACTTTCTCTGATTTAGGCCTGGTGGACGAACAGGGTATCCAGGTGGCTTATGCCGGGCCGTTTAATCTGGGCCGGGCCAATTACATGGCCGCCGAGTGGTTTATTGAGTCTAAACGAAGTAGTTACTATATCAGCGACGTATTTTTGGGCCTTAGGGGCATCCCTCATTTTGTCATCGCGGTTAAGAAAGACTGGCAAGGCCGGCAATGGATATTTAGAGCCACCATTGATTTTGACTCTTTTAACCGGTTGGTGGAGAATATTCACATCGGAAAAACAGGCATGGCCTTTATCATTAGTAAGGCTGGCGCCTTCCAGACCAAACCGCGGATGGATATCCGGGCCGAAAAAGACATGCTTTTAGATTTTATCCGGAAACAAAAAATCGGGACGGAAGGAAAGCCGCCTAAAGAAGACCGTCTTGATGCTCCAATTTTAGCTCAGAACAATTTCGCGGCCGGGGATGTGCTGGTCGTTTCTCCCGATCAGCAGCCTTTGAATCAACATATGATTTATTTTATCTCGCCACTCAAAAATGGAGAATGGTTTTTAATCTACCGGCAGGACGAAGGTGATGCTTTTTCGGATTTATATCGGGCCCGGACACTGGCTTTCGGTATTTTTTTGTTGGGTGGTCTGGTTATTACAGTTACGGCATTTCTTTTGTCTAAGCGAATGGTCAATCGGATCGCCCGGGCTGACCGTGAAAAAGAGATGATGAACGAGCAGGTCATCGAAACAGGCAAGCTGGCTTCGTTAGGTGAATTGGCCGCCGGGATCGCCCATGAGATAAACAATCCGGTGGCGATCATGGTTGAGGAGGCGGGATGGATTCAAGACATGCTGGAGGCGGATGAGTTTAAGCAGAGCGAGGATTATGAGGAGATGCAGAGGGCGGTTAATCAAATCCGGACCCAGGGAGGGCGATGTAAAGAGATCACCCACAAACTCCTCAGCTTTGCCCGGCGGACAGATCCGGCCGTGAAAGAAGTTCAACTGAACTCTATGGTTAACGAGATGGCCGATTTCTCAGAGCAACGGGCCAAGTATTCGAATGTCGTGTTTCAGCTTGATTTAGCTCCGGATATACCTCCGATTGCCGCTTCTCCCTCTGAGATCCAGCAGGTGTTGCTGAATTTCGTTAATAACGCCATCGATGCTATGAACGAAAAAGGTGGCGTTTTAACTATGACTACCCGCCGTGAAAACGATTTCATTGTCCTAAACGTGTCCGATACCGGTCAGGGGATCCCCCAGGCGAATCTGCAGCGCATTTTTGATCCTTTTTTTACCACCAAGCCGGTGGGCAAGGGAACCGGCCTCGGCCTGTCTATTTGCTATGGAATTATTGAAAAAATGGGCGGTCGAATCAGCGTCAACAGCGCGGTCGGAGTGGGGACCACATTCCACATTCACCTCCCGGTGGTCAGGGAAGAGGACGATGAGGAGGAAGAACCGCAGGCCGATTCAGCGACATATACATACTTTGACTAGTTTATTTGGATACCCGGGGAGGAAGTCACATGAACAAGACGTTGGTCTTGCTGGTCGATGACGAAGTTCCTTTTGTAGAGACGATGAGCAAACGTTTGACCAAGAGAGAGTTGGACGTCCTGACCGCATTCAGCGGTCCTGAAGCCTTAAAACAACTCGACGAACACCCCGACGTGGACGTGGCCGTTTTGGGGGTCAAGATGCCCGGAATGGACGGGATTGAGACCCTAAGAGAAATAAAAAGACTTCATCCTTCGGTGGAAGTGGTCATGTTGACCGGCTACGGGACTATCGAAAGCGCCATCGACGGGATGAAACAAGGGGCCTTTGATTTCATGGTCAAACCCTGCGATATGGACCTGTTGATGAACAAGATTAAGGAAGCGAAGAATAAAAAGACCCAGCACGAACAAAAAATAATTGAAGCTAAGAATCTGGAAATTATTTTGCGAAAGGGCAATTAGGGATAGGCCTATGAATTCCCTTAAGATTGATCCTCATGAGCCCATCCGGTTGTTGTTAATTGATAATGATATTAATTACTTAAATGTTTTGGCCCGGAGGCTTGGCCGGCGGAATATGAGCGTCGTCCCGACGGTCAGCGGAAGCCGGGGTATTCAGGTCCTCCGTAAAGAAGATTTTGACACCGCGGTCGTGGACCTGAAGACAGAAGATGTGGATGGGCTTGAATTAGTAAAGATATTTAAGAAAATGGCGCCAG
This sequence comes from Deltaproteobacteria bacterium, assembly GCA_015233285.1. Next base: position 12,588 of record JADFYA010000004.1, read on the forward strand.
CGATGCCGGTCATCCTGCTCGCCGGTCATGGTTCGGAACATGTGGCCCGGCAAGGCATGATTTTGGGGGCCGTTGATTACCTGACTAAACCATGTGAATTGGGAGAGTTGGTAGAGAAAATCCGGCAAGCGGCCGCCGGTGGAACCGGTTCGCAGGTAGGGCGGATGAAGGATTGAACAGCGTACGTTTTTAAGAAGATTTGTATACGGTAATTTAATGTGGCCTGGAGCCGGGGCGATAGAGCAAAGCTGGGTGGGATGCCGACCCGGCAAGTGGAGGTAAGCCGAAATGGAAGGGATGAAAGTATTGTTTGTTGACGACGAAGTAGAGTTTTTGGACACCCTGCTGAAGCGGATGCGAAAGCGCCATGTTGATGTCACAGGCGTTAACAACGGCGAGCAGGCCTTGGCCGCCTTGACCCGGAATCCGGTGGACGTGGTGGTGCTCGATGTCAGAATGCCGGGAATGGACGGCATCCAGGTGCTGGGAGAGATCAAAAAAAGCTGGCCCCTGACCGAGGTGATTATGTTGACCGGCCATGCCTCGCTGGAGGTGGCGAAAGAGGGAATGGAAAGCGGGGCTTTCGACTATCTGATGAAGCCGATCAATATTGATGAGTTACTTTACAAGCTGCAAGATGCTTTTCAGAAGAAATCCATACACGAGAAGAAAATCAAAAATATAGAGGAGGTGATCAGGACCTGACTTCTAATTGACGGTAATCCAGGTTATCCTGATAACCTGTCGGTATTTGTCGGAACGAGCGAAAAGCCTTGCATCGGGGCAAAGATTCAGGCCATTCAGGAGGTTAGGAGCCAGGCCGGGATTCAAACTCTGAGCCGTTCAGCCGTCAACTAATTAATCAGTGGCGCGTATTTCTTTCAAGAGTCAATAACTAATCAAAAGGAGTGCCAAAAAAATGAATTTCTTCAAACAATGGGGCCAATTCATGATGATGGGCGCCAGAGCCCATGCCAAGTGGGAACTGGAGATGTCCAATAACATAATGAAAGACCGCAAGCGACTTTTGATATTAGGGCTGTTGCTTGTACCTATTCTTTTAGGGGGGATTGCTTTTGCCGACCAACTCGGTGACGCCATTCCGAAAATGATAGGAGATAAAAAGGCTTATAGCCCGGCATTCTTTACCGCAGGCATTTTTATTGCTTCCATCCTGATCGGCCTGGGGGCCGGGCTCATTACCGGCTGTATCGGCGCCGGCGGCGGATTTATCATCGCTCCGGCCTTGATGAGCGCCGGGATCAAAGGTATCTTGGCCGTGGGGACCGACTTGTTTCATATCTTCGCCAAGGCCATCATGGGGAGCGTCATCCACCGGAAGTTAGGAAATATTTCAGTGCCTCTGGCCTTGATTTTTCTCTTAGGAGCCATCGTCGGGGCCACCACCGGCGGGGTCATCAACCGTTGGTTGTATGATTTGAACCCGATCGCCAGTGATGCTTTTATTACCACGATTTACGTCTTGATGTTGGGTATCCTGGGCTGCTATGCTCTGCTCGACTTCCTCAAAGCCAGTAAGGCTCCCGGAGGTGGGGGTAGCGCCCACGGCGGCAAGGACGAAGGAGCCCAAATGGGCTCGCTCCCGAAAAAACTCCAATCAATGACCATTCCGCCGATGATCACTTTTGATCAAGGTCTGGTTCCGGGTGGCCGCCGCATCTCCGCCTTGTTCCTGGTCTTGAGCGGTGGCCTGGTCGGTCTATGTGCATCCATCATGGGCGTTGGTGGCGGTTTCCTAACCTTCCCCATTTTTGTTTATGTCTTGGGTGTGTCCTCTATGACCACGGTGGGCACCGATATCTTTCAGATTATTTTCACCGCCGGTTACGCCGCCATCTCTCAATATGCCATTTTTGGGTTTATCTTCTACACTCTGGCCATGGGCATGCTCCTGGGGTCTTTGCTGGGCATCCAAATTGGGGCCTTGGTCACCAAAGTGGTTAAGGGAATTACCATCCGGGGATTTTATGCCATGGCCGTCTTGGCCGGTTTCGTTAATCGAGTTTTTGCCTTGCCGACCAAGCTGGGGGAGATGGATATTATCCCCATTTCAAAATCAACCGGAGCGGTTCTTGAGTCCATCGGTGTTTATGCCTTCTTCATCGTCATCGGCATATTCGCGGTCTGGGTAATCGGCACCTTCCTTAAGAATATTCCCCTGCTCAAGGGAGAGGAGGCTTAATCATGATTGCGCACAAAAAAGAATTTTTTGGTGGAGTTGCGTTGATGGTCGCCTTTTTGGTGGTGTTGCTAATCTTCTTTCTACCGATTTACGGCGGCGGCAAAAACGGACTAGACTACTTAGATTCGCTATATAATTCCATTTCAAAGGGGTCGGCCTATTATATCCCCAAAGTAAAAAAAGACAACGAACCATTTAAAGCCAAGAATATCGAGTTGATCTTGACCATGGTTAGCCCCAATCAGGCTCAGGAATCCGTCGGTCTGTTGGCCAAATCCGGAGCGACCGCCACGGCTATGGGAGATAAATTGACCATCGGCGGGAGCCTGGGAAAGATCTTGGCCAATTGTCTGGATGATTCGGATGACATGTTCCATAACAACGGGGCCAAGGTCAAAGACAAATATGGATATGATGAAAAAAAGGTCCTATACAATTGGTACACAATGTTGAAGTCGATGGATAAGGAAATGAAAAAGACAGGCCTTTACCCCGAAGCCAAGTTCGTCACCACGGTTTCCAAACGGGCGGTCGAATGCTCATTTAATTATTACAAAATTGAGCCGCAGAGCATCTCCAGCAAGATGGGGATGGTCATTTTTTCCCTGCTTTTCTATGTCATCTATACCCTGTGGTATGGTTACGCCATCATGTTTATGTTTGAAGGATGGGGGCTCAAGTTGGGCCACTAACTGATTCCGGCCTGGGCCGTTTTCCTTAATGGAGGCGGCCCAGCTTGTCACTTGTTGCTTGTCACTTGTTGCTTGTTACTTGTTGCTGGTTGGATATTACCCAATTTTAATTTAAATAGCCCTATAGTCATCGAGCACAAACTAACGACGTGTAACTTGAAACGTGTAACTTGAAACGAGCAACCAGAAACCAGAAACCTTTTTTGCCGCATAGAGACGTTATGGGTCTAGTCCAAAGCCTGGTGAATACCTTCTGGCCTAAGAGGCAACAAAGAGATGCGCAAGAAGTTGAAGAACTGCGGATTGATTTTAAGGCGCGGTATCACAACTTCAAGCTACTTTTGAGTGCCAACAACAGGTCGTTGGAGATCATGGCCGAGATGGAGCAGGCGCTGCAAGGAGACCGTCCTTTTGGGATGAATTTTATCAAAGCTCATTCGACCGCTGTTTCAGTTAATGTTTTCCGCATGATAAAGAATTTGAACGAGATCGCTCACGGAAAATATCAGGATCTATATAAGAGTTTCGACGCCATCCAATTTCAAGTGGAGAATCTTCTCACCCGAAAGAAGTCTGTTTCGGACGAGAGACTGGTCATTTACCTGGATGAGGTGGATAAAGATCTGGCCGACCTGGTGGGAAATAAGATGGCCAACCTGGGTGAGCTGAAGAACAAGGTCAAGGTGGCCGTGCCTGGAGGCTTTGCCATCACCTCATACGCGTATCAAAGGTTTCTAGAGCATAATAACCTCCAGGCAGAGATTGACAGCCGCTTTCAATCTGCCGGGGTGGAAGACATAGAACAATTGTATTCCTTGAGCGCCGAGGTTCAACAGTTGATCATCCGCTCCAAGTTACCCCAAGACCTGGAGGAGTCCATCATGAATTCCTTTCTCCGCCTGGAAGCCGAAGCCGGGAGGAGAATCACGGTGGCTTTGAGAAGCAGCGCCCTGGGGGAGGATTCGGGTGAAAGCTCATTTGCCGGCCAGTACCGGTCCGAACTAAACGTCAGCGTCGAGAATATCATTGAGGCCTACAAAGAGATCATCGCCAGCAAGTACAGTCTTCCAGCCATAACATATAGACTGAACAAGGGATTCAAAGACGAAGATATTTCCATGTGTGTCGGCTGCCTGGTCATGGTCGACGCCGCGTCCGGTGGTGTCACTTATTCCCGGAACCCGGTGGATATCAACGATGACTCAGTGTTCATCAACTCGGCCTGGGGTCTACCCAAATCGGTGGTTGACGGGAGTGTCAATTGTGATCTGACCGTGGTGTCGCGAAAAAAGCCAATGACGATCATTCGACGGGAGATTAAGGATAAGGACGTTAAGTTTGTCTGTTACCCCCAAGAAGGCTTGTGCCGGGTGGAACTGACCGGCGATGTCGGCCGGGCGTCCTCGGTAGATCCGGATCAGGCCCTTGCCTTAGCCGAATTGGCCATATTAATTGAAGATCATTATGGTTGCCCCCAAGATATTGAGTGGGCGGTGACCTCCGACGGGGAGATCAAGCTCCTCCAATGCCGTCCGCTGCAACAGATGCCCGGAAAAGAAACCGACTCTCCAGGAGATGTCCAAGATGACGACGACACCGCTCTGGCTAGAGGCGGAATCACGGCCAGTTCCGGGGTTGCTTGCGGCCAGGTTTTTCTGGCGGATAGGGCGGTGGATATCTTGCAGTTTCCGCCGGGAGCGGTTCTGGTCACGCACCAGGCATTGCCCCGCTGGGCCTCTTTACTCAACCGGGCGGCCGCGGTCGTAACCGAACAAGGGGGATTTGCCGGTCATCTGGCCAATGTGGCCCGCGAGTTCGCTGTTCCGGCCCTATTTGGCGTTGCCGGCGCAGTGGAAAAGCTTAGACACGAAGAGTTGGTTACGGTTGATGCCGGTGGCCGGGTGATCTACCGGGGGCGGATTGAGGATTTGTTGCTCAAGGCCGATAGTAATGGCAAGAAAAACTTGATGGAAGGCAGTCCGGTGTTTGACACCCTCAAGGACGTCAGCCGGCACATCATCCCCCTAACCTTGATAGACCCGGATGCCAAAGAGTTTGTCCCGGCGAATTGTACAACCTTTCACGATATTACCCGCTATGTCCATGAAAAGTCCGTTCAGGAGATGTTCAATTTCGGGAAAGAGCATAATTTTTCGGAGAGGTCAAGCAAACAGCTTTACTATCATGCGCCCATGATGTGGTGGATCCTGAACTTAGACGATGGTTTCAAAGAAGAAGTAACCGGAAAATATATTAAAATAGAGAATATTGGGTCAAAGCCGATGTTGGCCCTCTGGGACGGAATCGTGGCCATCCCTTGGGATGGGCCGCCCCCCATAGATGGAAAAGGACTCATGTCGGTGATGTTTCAGGCTACCCAAAATACTTCCCTGAACACCGGGGTGAAGTCTAAATACAGCGAACGAAATTATTTTATGATTTCAAAAAATTACTGCTGTCTTAATTCCCGGCTGGGATTTCATTTTTGTACTATTGAGGCGCTGATCGGGGATCGGCCGAGCGAGAATTATATCAGCTTCCAGTTTAAAGGCGGTGCCGCCGACTATGACCGGCGGCTTAAGCGGGTCATATTTGTGGGTGAGATATTACAGGAATACGGGTTCAGAACAGAGATAAAAGAGGACACCATGATTTCCCGCTTAGAAGGGCATGACCAGGAATTCATGATAAGCCGCCTTAAAATTATCGGTTACTTATCCATCCATACCCGGCAGTTGGATATGATCATGACTCACAGCGGTAAGGTGACCTATTACCGGAACAAGATCAAAGAAGATATCAAGACCATACTGGCCCAGCCGGCCGGCCGCGCCTAGCTTCAGGAACCAGGCTCCGGTCAGTGCCGTTGAATTAAGGCACGACCTGACTATCCTCGGATGTGATAGGATTCCTCGCTTCGCTCCGAATGACAGATTGACACCGCCATTCCGAATGACCCACTTGTCTGTCAGTTCGAGCGAAGCGAGAAATCTTGACTTCGTTGTTTTTTTCAACGGTATTGTATATTGCTGTGGAATCCAGATCTAAAGGTTCAATTATGGACGGCCCGAAATGTTAAAATATAACGTAATTGAAATATTCACCAGTGAGGAAATCCGATGGCAAGGTAAACCCCTGGCTGAGGTCGTGATCCAGCATCTTTGCCGCTTGAAACCGGCCGCTCGCTGTATCGTCACCAGAGGGACGGATGGGTGTTACGAGAACGGCGAAGTGGTCTCACAAAAGCTGGAGGCGCTCTCCTTCAACCTTCCGGTGCAGATCAAGATCATACTTCCAGACCGGGAAACGGACCAGGTCCTGACCGAAGTGGAAAAAATGGTGACTGACGGGATTGTAGCCGTGCGCGGCCTCGACGTGGTCAGTCATAAGGTCGGGAAGCATCTGATCCCCAGACAGCTTATGATCAAGGAAATGATGACCCTCTCACCGGTTAAGGTCACCGGTTCCACTTCGGTGGACGCGGTGGTCCGATTGCTTCTCTCGTCATATTTTTCAGGGCTTCCGGTGGTTGATAAAGATGACCGTCCCGTAGGCATCATTACCCAGGGAGATTTGATCTATCGCATGGGCCTGCCTATGCGCCTTGGTTTATTGGCCAAGTCTGATTCCGAGAAAATAGACGCTCTGTTAAATGTCCTGGCCCATCGGCGGGCTGAAGACGCTATGACCCGGCCGGCTGTGTGCATTGAAGAAACCAGGCTGCTGGCCGAGGCCGTTGAATTGATGCTTAGGCGCGGTTTGAAACGACTGCCTGTGGTTGATGCCGGAGGAAGATTGGTCGGAATGGTCTCACGGATCGATGTCTTCCGGACCATTATGAAAGAGTCTCCCGACTGGTCCGCATTATCGGAGCAAAGCTTAATGGTCGGCAACCTGCGGTTTATCTCTGATATCATGCGTCGCGACATTCACACGGTTCTGCCTGAGACTTCTGTGGAAGAGGTCATCCGGATCATTGATACCAACGATATTCAGCGGGTTGCGGTGGTAGACGGTCAGGGCCGTTTTCTGGGTTTGATTTCAGACCAAGATTTGCTGGCCGTTTTTTCCGACCACCATCCCGGCATTTGGGACTATTTTGTGAAAAGAATCCCATTTGCCGAACGCGGCAGCCAACACCGGGAGTTTAGCCGGCAGCTTCAGGCTAAAACCGCAGTTGAGGTGATGAAGCCCGATGTGATCACCGTGCTCGAAGACATGCCCCTTGACGAAGCTATTAAACTGATGACCGAGAAAGGACTAAAACGGTTGCCGGTGCTTGATGCAACCGGTTTGTTCAAAGGAATGATCAGCCGGGATTCCGTGCTGCGGGCGGGATTCGGGCATCCTTAGCGGCAACCGGCAACGAAAAACCGGCAACAGATAAAAGTAGCCTCCACGTAACCATTACACTTGTCTGTTTAGGCATAATCTGTTAAAATCGTGATTGATGGCCAGACAACAGGGAACGTAATTGGTGATTATCGACATCTACGGGGGCCTGGCTCGGTTCGATTTCCACATCGTCCCTGTAACCAGGCCCGTTTTTTTTGAAAAACTCAGCCGGTTTCAACAGAAAAGGAGGCGGTCGTAGGGGCCGGCAACTTTGTGGGGGATGTACTGCGGGAACAAGTTAAATGAACTCGACCTGAATAACTTTCACAAACTATTCAAGATTATTTTCACGACCTGTTTGACTGGCAGCCAAATCGTTCAGTTCTTTGTCAAGTAGCCACCCGCGGAACTAACTCTTCTGTATACCTACCTATATTGAAGGAGGCTGTTGACCAATGAGCTCACATCTAAAAAGACTCCTGATTGCGGTGGACAGTTCTGAACATGCTTTTAATACTGTCCGTTATGTGGCCGACCTGTTTCCGCCTGAGCACATGGAGGTGGTTCTGTTCAGCGTCAAACCCAACCCGCCGATGCTGGGAGTGGAGGCCTGGGATGGCGCCGCTGCCTGGGCGGAACAGCAAGAGAACGTCATCAATGACTTCATGGTTAAAGCGAGAAAATTGCTCTTAGAGCGCCGATTTTCAGAGAGCGCCGTCACCATTACAGTGAAAGAGGTGAATAAGGGTGTGGCGCGGGACATCTTAACCGAATCCGCACAAGGCTATGATGCAGTATTGATGGGGCGCCGCGGCCTAAACCCGGTGTCCGAACTGGTGCTGGGCAGCATTTCCCACAAGCTGCTGCATAAGATGACCCATGTGCCCATCTGTGTGGTCGGTGGCGTACCCCGAATTAATAATTTCATTATGGGTATCGACTCTTCAGTGGGGGCCATGCGGGCAGTTGACCACGTCGGCCGTATGTTCTCCGGAATTGACGCTACGGTGACCTTGTTGCACGTCATTCCCACTTTTGATTACCTGACCTCGGAATTTGAAGCGACACAAATTACCTCTGTCCAGGCGGAAATGGAAGAGGACCAAAAACGGGCCATGGAGCAAACCTTCGAGAAGGCGACCGCCGCCTTAGAACGCAGCGGCATTGCCCGGGACAGAATTAAGACTGAAATCGTTACCGGTACACACAGCCGGGCCGGGGCAATTGTTGACAAAGCTGAGGAATATGGTATTGGAACCATTGTGCTGGGCCGCCGGGGATTATCCAATGTGGAAGAATTCCTGTTGGGCCGGGTAAGCAATAAGGTCATCCACCTGGCTAAGAACGAGGCCGTCTGGGTAGTGAATTAACATGTCCCTGTTGGGCCGGGTTCTTGATTAGGGGCCGGGCCCGGTGGGGATACCAAGCCGGGCAACCAGCCGAGATGGTTCGCTGCATATCTCGCTGGTTGCCGCTATAAGTTCCGTGTTCCGAGTTACGACTTTCGGGTTTAATGTTTCCGGACGCGGCTTGTCGGTATGACGAACTTGCGGTTTTCCCCAACGTCTAGCTATAACCCGCAACTCGTAGCCCGCAACACTACGTTGATCATCATTCACACTAAGAGTGCATTGTGCGGTCCGATTCTCACGTCGTCCCTGCAATCAGGCCTACATCATAGAAATATCAGATAGTTGTAACCAGAAAAGGAGACAGCCATGAAGGCATTCGACAGAATAATGTTCCCCGTTGATCTTTCAGAATCTTCAGATAGAATTGTCCCCCGGTTAAAAGGTATTATAAAAAAATTTAATGCGGAACTCCATGTGGTATTTGTGGCTCGAATTTTCGGCCACTTTGCCGGGATGCATGTTCCTCACCCGGCGATTAAGAATTTTGAAGCAGAGATTGTGGAAGGGTCTAAAAAACGTCTGGCCGAATTTATTGATGTCTATTTTCCCGACTATCCCAAAGTCAAATCGGCGGTGTTATCCGGTGATATTACAGACCAGATGTTGGAATACATCGACAATAACAAAATAGACCTGGTCATGATGGGGACCCATGGCCGAAAGGGCCTGGAGAAAGTCATTTTCGGATCTGTGGCCGAGCGGTTTATGCGCATGTCCCCGGTCCCGGTACTATTAATCAATCCTTATCGTTACGTCAAAAAAACCAAATAAAACGGAAGGGCTTAACTCGCTGGACTAGCCACCAGCCTAATTCATCTCCCAACGCAGAAAGGAGCGCGCCATGGACGAGTTCAAAAAAATTCTTTTTCCCGTTGATCTTTCTGAATCTTCCGCCAAAATAGTGCCGTACGTGTTAATGACGGCGAAGCAATTCGAAGCCGAAATCCACCTTCTGTTTGTGGCCCGGGTGTTGGAATACTTTAGAGGTATCTATGTCCCGCAACCGTCCATCACTAAGTTCCAGTCGGAGATCGTCGGCGGAGCAAAAACGCGGTTGGCCGAGTTCAAGGATGAGTATTTCCATTTGGTTTCCAATGTGGAATCGTCTGTCTTGACCGGCGACATTGCTGATGAAATTTTGAAATATATCGGTGAGGCGAAAATTGACCTGGTCATCATGGGTACGCATGGCCGCAAGGGCCTGGAAAAGGTCGTCTTCGGTTCCGTGGCCGAACGGGTGGTCCAAATGGCCCCGGTCCCCATTATGATGGTTAACCCCCATCGTGTTCAGGTTTGATCGAGGTTGTTTTTTGTCCTGTCTCTTGTGGCTACGCTGCATCACCATGGCCTTGACGCCGGAGGCGGGGCGCGCAAGACGTCTTTTTTCTGGCTGAATCCATATCAACGCCGAAGGGACGCATGATACCAGCCCAGGGCTCAAGCCCAATGCTGTTGAATTCAGGACGCTGCGTTAAGATTCTCGCTTCGCTCGAAATGACAGAAAAGTGGACTCTGAAATAACGATGTAAAGTTGTCATTCCGAATGAATGTGAGGAATCTTATCATATCCGAAAATGGCCAAGCCATGCCTTAATTCAACACCTTTGCGGCTCAGGCCCTGGGTGATGTTATTGTTGGCCAAGATTTATTTAGGGCAAGCCTCAAGCAGGGTGGCCTGAAAAAGGCCCGAGAAGCTGTGGCCGAAACTGACGGCCGGAGTTGATGCGGCGGTCGAACGGCCTGCTCGGCCCGGAACTGGTGGAGAAATTGAGCAAGGAGTAATTGGTGAAGAAAATGATCGACCTGGTGGCGGCACACGAAGAATGGTTGCAGAACCGGGTGATGGATTATGTCCGGCAGCATGGCGGCGCCAGGGGTACGGCAGGTCTGCCGGAGGACTGGCGCCCAACAGCCTCCGAATTGTCGCGGTTATTGCTTATCCACCTAACTACTATAAATGATATTTCTGAGTTAACCTCGGATAACAACTTTGATAACGATCTTATGGCGGAATTTTGCCAAACCGGGATCAGGAGGCACCGGGACGTGACTCTGGGGGCATGGCTCTGCCTGTTCAAATATGTTCGCCAAAGTTATGTGGATCTGGTTCGGCAGGCCGGTTTTGAACCATCCGACCTGGACCGGTGTCTGGATAGGCTGCCCCGGGCTTTTGACCGGATGGAGGTGGGGTTTTGTTCGGCCTGGCCGGGAACCTCTTCTTCTGAACGCGAACGGGGCAAGAAGCAGCCGGAAACAGCCCGGATCATGGCCGACGCCGAGAGTGCCCCCCGGCTTGTTGACGGAACAGATAGCCATACCGACACAAGAGCCGGCGGCGATGATGGTAGCTTACGGAAGCGGGCGGAAGAATCTTTACATGGGGACCGCCGGACGTTGCGGCTGTATGAACGGGCCGTGGAAAGCTCCGGCGACCTGATCGCTATTTTGGACAACCACTACGTCTACCATATGGCTAACAGCGCGTATCTAAAGTATCTGGGACGACGAAAGGACCAGGTCATCGGTCATACCGTCTCGGAAGTGTTGGGCCCGGAAATCGAATCTACCGTCAAACCTAACCTCGACACCTGTTTGCAGGGCAAGGAAGTTGTGTACGAGGCGGTCCGCGACATCGGAAAATTGGGCAAGCGGCAGTTACAGGTGTCCTACAGCCCGCTTCGGGAAAAGGATGGCCGGGCGGTCGGCGCCTTGGCCGTGATAAAAGATATGACCAGTCAAAGGGACCTCGACCGGGAAAGGGAATTCGCCGTCAAGCTGCTCAGATTTGTCAATTCTACTAATCTTCTTCAGGAATTGGTGGGCGGAGTCGCCGAATTGTTCACAGAATTCTCTGGATGCCGGATGGTTGGCGTCCGCTTAGAAGACGACGAGGACTTCCCCTATTTCTATACTCAAGGTATGTCTGAGGCGTCTAGAAAATATCAACACGGACTGGGCATCCGGAACCGGGATGGCCGGCTCCGTCGTGATCCGGACGGTAATCCAATTTTGGACTGTATGTGTGGAAACGTCATCCGGGGCCGACAGGACTTCCACCCGTTCTTCTTCACCGATAACGGCACCTTTTGGACGAATAACCTGCCCGACATTATGGCCTCGAACGGACAGGCCGGCCGCGAAGTGTGGACCCGGAACTGTTGCACTAATGGCGGTTATCATTCCGTGGCCATGATCCCCCTGAAAACAGGAGAGAAGACCTTTGGATTGCTGCAACTCGGCGACCAGCGCCCCATGATGTTCACCCCCCAATCATCTCTTTTCTGGAGCGGATGGCCGATAACCTGGCGGCTCGATTGGCCCGGATTTTTGCTCAGCGGGAGCTTAATCTCTTGTCGGAGGCGATCAATCAGTCCGACCAAAGTGTGGTCATCACCAACGCGTTGGGAAACATTCATTATGTCAATTCCGTCTTTTTAAATCTTTTCGGGCGCAGCCGGGAAGAGGTCATGAACCGTGATTTTTTTTCTATGATCAATAGGGATCAATCTGATCAGAGTTTTTACCAATCAGCGCGTGACGCCGGGATAAAAGGCGAGACCTGGAAAGAACGGCTGCAATTCATAGAACCGGACGGCGAAACGGTCGAGTTGGCCACATCCGTTTCCCCGGTCAAAGATGAAGCCGGGACAATTGCCAATTTTGTCGCCTTGATGCGAGATGTCACCAACGAAGTCCAGATGGAAAAGCATCTCCGCCAGGCCCAAAAAATGGACTCCATCGGCACCCTGGCCGGAGGAATTGCGCATGACTTCAATAACATTTTAGGAGCTATCATCGGGTACGCCGAGATGGCCCGAGACGATGCCCGAGTGGGCGAAGTGGATCCGGTGAATCTCGACGAAGTCCTCCGAGCCAGCCAGCGGGCCAGGGAATTAGTCAGGCAGATACTAACGTTTAGCCGTCAGGCCGAACAGGAAAAGCATCCTATCCGGGTTAGTCTGATTGTCAAGGAATCACTTAAATTACTTCGGGCCTCTTTGCCCACGACTATCGAAATCAAGCAGGAAATAACCGATTCAGAGGCCGTGGTCATGGCCGATCCCACCCAGGTCCACCAGGTGATGCTGAACCTGTGTACCAATGCCTTACACGCCATGCCCGATGGCGGTGTGCTGGGAGTCAAATTGCTCGCAGCAAATGTTGATCAAAAATCCCTGACCAGGTTTCCGGGTTTAAAGCCGGGCCCCTACCTCAAATTGGTGGTCAGTGACACTGGAACCGGGATGAATCAGGAGACCCTGGATAAAATCTTTGATCCGTTTTTTACCACTAAGAAAAAAGGTGAAGGGACAGGGTTGGGTCTGTCTGTCGTCCACGGGATTATCAAAGGCCATGGCGGGGCGGTGGATGTCAAAAGCGAAGCGGGCAAAGGAACCAATGTAGTCATTATGTTGCCGAAGATACAAAAAGAGATTCTCCAGACGGGAGAAGTGACCGAGACCGTGCCAACGGGTTCAGGAACGATATTGTTGGTTGACGATGAAGCTATTTTAACCAAGGTCGGGAAGCAAATGTTGCAACGACAGGGCTTCCAGGTGGTCACCTGCAACAGCAGCATTGAGGCCCTGGAGATATTTCGCCGCCGCCCCGACATCTTTGACCTGATCATCACCGACCAGACCATGCCCGGGCTGACAGGACTAGATTTGACTAGAGAAGTTCTAACTATTAGACCGACCATGCCCATCATCATCTGCACCGGTTTCTCCGGGCGGGTTTCTGCTGAAACGGCCAAGGCGGCCGGAGCCAGAGAGTTCATTTTGAAGCCTTTAAGAAAAAAAGAACTGGTCGAGGCCATTAACCGGGCCCTGAGTTCAAACTGAAATCAGGTCTTGCGCCATAAATCTAAAATAGATAATATCGGCTTTTGCGGAGAGGGCAAAACAGGGCATGTGAGATTTCGATTGGGGACGACCAAAACATCTTTTCATCGAAGCGGGTTGATTAACTTATTTGGTAATAATGAAAATGAGTCCCATAAAAGACGGCAGAAACAATGGAGATCAAAGCAATACTACCTTCACCCTGGTTGTCGTGGGACTGTTGACTCTGGTGGCCATGCTGGTCTTTCAATGGTTGAAGCGATTGATTTATCCTGGGATTACTATATGGGAGTCAAATCTTGTCACCGTTTTTTTCGGCGCCGTAGTCGCGGTTGTCGCCACCTATCTCGGATTAAGCAAGTACCGGGCATTGTATCAGCAACTGTTGATAGAAATCAATGAGCGGTGGGAGACGGAAAGAAAGCTGCGCAAATCGTATGACGAACTGGAATTGCGCGTTTTGGAAAGAACCGCTGATATCGCCACGGCTAACAAGGAGTTGAGTTCGGAAATAGCCGAACGGTTGCAGATAGAAAACGAGTTGCGAAAAGAGAAGGACTTTACCGCCACCATCATCCAAAATTCCCCGACTTTTTTTGTAGCGATTAATGCCGCCGGCCGGACCATCATGATGAACAAACTCATGCTCCAAGACCTGGGTTACACCATGGAAGAAGTGACCGGCCTGGATTACCTGTCCGTTTTTGTGCCCGAGGGCGACCGAGAGGCCCTTTCTGATATATTCAAACGAGTACTCGCGTCGAATGATTCCGTGACCTATGAAAACCGCGTCCTGGCCCAAGACGGCCGGGAATTCTTGATCGAATGGCATGGCAACCGGGTGGTTAAGCCCGATGGGCAGGCGGACTTCATTTTTTTCGTAGGCATCGATATCACCGCGCGCCGGGCCGCGGAACAGGCGGCCAGAGAGTCTGAGGAGCAAAACCGGCTCATCATTGAATCTTCACCCATCGGTATTCGGATCGCCCGGGAGGGCTATTTTGCCTATGTTAATCCGGCGCTGGTCAAGATGTTAGGTTACACTCGCGGCGAGGAGATTATCGGCCTGCCGGTGGAGGCCATGTATGTTCCCGAAGACAGAGAGATGTTCCGGCAACGGCAAATAGACCGACAGGCCGGCAGATTCATTCCCCCGTCGTACGAGGTGGGCTGGGTGAAAAAGGACGGTGACCGCTTAGATACGGTCATCTGGTCGACTATCATTGATCATCGAGGGGCTCCGGCTGTCTTGAGTTTCGTGGTTGACGTCAGCTTGGAAAAGGCGCTGAAAACGCAACTGGTTCAAGCCCAGAAGATGAAAGCCATCGGTACTCTGGCCGGAGGCATTGCCCATGACTTCAATAACATCTTGGGGGCGATTTTTGGATATACGGAGATGGCTCTAGATGACGCCAGGGAAGGCCGGGTTAATCCCGAAGATCTCGAAGAGGTGATCAAGGCTTGTGACCGGGCCAGAGACCTCATCCGGCAGATCTTGACTTTCAGCCGTCAGGCCGATCAAGAACGGAAACCACTCCGGATAGGCTTAATTATCAAAGAAGCGCTCAAACTGCTCCGGGCATCGCTTCCGGCCACCATTGACATTCAAGGTGAAATCGGCGCCACCGAAGCCGTAGTGGAAGCAGATCCGACTCAAATTCACCAGGTCCTGATGAACCTCTGCACCAATTCGGCCCAGGCCATGCCCACCGGCGGCATCCTCAAAGTAAACCTCGACGAGGTCTACCTGGGCCAATCCGAAGCGGCCCTTTACCCCGACTTGAGCCCTGGATCTTATCTCGAGTTAACCGTGAGCGACTCAGGAGAGGGCGTGGACTCCGGTATTCTTGACCGTATTTTTGAACCATTTTTTTCCACCAAGAAGAAAGAAGGCGGCACCGGTATGGGCCTGGCCGTGGTCCATGGGATTGTCAAGAGCCATGGGGGCATGGTTAAGGCGAAAAGTGAGGTGGGTCTGGGGACCACGTTTGCCGTTCTTTTGCCTACCGTGGATAAGCCGGCGGAAGTGGTGGCTGATGCTGATTCCGTGACTCCTATAGGTTCAGAAAGCATCCTCTTTGTTGATGATGAAAATGAATTGGTCAAGATTGGAAAACAGGTGCTCGAAAGGCTCGGTTACCGGGTGGAAGCCGTGTGCAGCAGCTTAGACGCCATGGATTTATTCCGGGCCCATCCCGACTCCTTTGACCTGGTCATTACTGATCAGACCATGCCTCACATGACCGGCGCCGAGCTGATCGCGGAGATGATCCAGATTCGGCCCGATCTGCCCATCATCCTATGCACCGGTTTCAGCAGTCTGATCACGCCGGAGAAAGCCAGAGCCATCGGGGTCCGGGAGTACATCCTGAAGCCATTGAAAAAACAGGAATTGGCCGAGGCCATCCGCCGGGCCCTGGGGCCTAAACCAACTTATCCTGAGTTCGACGAGTCTATTAATTAACTATCGGAAATGTATCCGCAGATTTCGCAGATGAACGCAGATGGAAAAGCCCCACAGACCTATTTGGGCCCTAATCTGCGCAAATCGGCGCAATCTGCGGATTGAATTTAACTTAAGGTCGATGTGGCATTTATTCCACTTCCCAAAGACGAGGATGCAGGTTGCGCCGGGCCAGGGACACTCCCTTTTGGCTCAGGTACTCCAGATTTACAGTATCTTCCCGATTGTAGGCGACCAGCGTGTCTAAGGCCGCGGCATCACCGCGCTGATAAGCCTCCCACAGTATGACCGCCTGAAAGCCATCCATTCCGGCCACGGTCGCCGGCCTGGCCAGGCCCAGGTGTTGCTCAATCCGTTTTAGCCCGCCGGAGTAGCCCAACCTTTTATACAGGTACATCAGGTCCAGATGCCCCTGGGGCAAG
>JADFYA010000004.1:29058-34662 GCA_015233285.1 Deltaproteobacteria bacterium
GAAAGCACGACTTGATACAAGGCAGATCAAAACGCGCCCCGTTGAAGGTGACGACCAGATCGTACTTGATGATTTCGTCCTCAAATGCTTCCAGGTTGCGGCCATTGATGAAAGCCCGGTAATCTCGCCCGTCATAGACGCCGATCACGGTGATTTCCACTCCGGGTCCGAACAGACCATTGGTTTCTATATCCAGGTAGGCGGTTTTGGGGCGAAAAGTCTCAAACATGCGCCACCGGTCAGGCGTCTTCAGCCGGGCGTTGAAATATCCGGGATCTGCTAAATGTTTTCTGGAAACACTTAGCTCGTTGCGAATAACGGCATATTTTGACTGAATAAATCGTTCCAGTTGAGGGGAAGCTTCGAAATCGTCCCAGGTCAATATGCCGTGTTCCCAAAGACGGTCCTCCAGGTGCCGGCCCACCCCTGAAATATGAATAAATGTGTTTTGGAGCAAGTTGATACTCCTCTATCTCTATACGGGACAAAATGTGAATGTAAGATTTCAATTTCGGATGATGATAACCTCTATACCCCAGTCAGCCCGGTAAAGCAATGTTCGTTTGATATTCCCCGGCCTCGATTCAACCGCATTGGGGCAAGGCCCAGGGCTGCCACGTCCGTTTCAATAATATTTCATACAGTTGGCCTGCCTTTCCATATATTATTTGTTGCCAAGCCAATCGAGGCATGATATAGAGACCAACTTTGCGTAAGCTGGATCACCAACTATAGATCATATAGATCAGTTCGGGTGAAGCCGTTGATCTGTCAAGGGAGTTTCCCTCTGCCGGAGAGGCTTTATAATTAATTTTCATTTCTCCTATTAAGTAAGGCTATGTCTATTAAGAAAAAATCGATAGGCGAACACGTGTTCGACTTTTTTGCCTCCGTCCGGCTGAGCCTGATCTTGTTGGCCGGGGTGGCGGCTGTGTCTATCCTGGGCACCCTGATACCCCAGGGCGAAGAACCGGAACTGTACGCCCGGTACCTCGGCCCTCGTCTTTTCGACATATTTGAATCCCTGGGCTTTTTTGATATGTACCATGCGCCCTGGTTCTTGTTCATCTTGCTTCTGCTGGCTCTAAATCTAATCGGATGTTCGCTCAAGCGGTTCCCCAAAACGATGGGAATCCTTAAGGCGCCCGTTAGATTGGATGAAGGGGTTTTCAAAAAAGACGAATTCCATTACCAAATCAAACTCGACACGTCATTTGAACGGGTGAAGACTTTTCTGACCGATGTCGTGGCCAGGCGCTATCCCAACCGTCCGGCCCAAGACGACTCTCCGGGCAAACTGATGCTATATGGTGAAAAGGGAGGGTTGTCCCGGTTTGGACCCTATATTATCCATACCAGTGTGTTGCTTATCTTTATCGGAGCCTTTATCGGGACCAGGTGGGGCTTTGAAGGCCGGCTGACCCTATCGGAAGGGGAGCGTTCCGGCCTCATTCATCTGAAACAGACCGATTTGCCGAAGGAGCTGGGTTTTTCCGTGAGGTGTGACAAGTTCTCAGTCAGCTTTTATGAGAACGGGATGCCCAAGGAGTACCGGACCGACCTCTCCGTGATCGAAGGAGGCCGGGTAGTGGAAAAGGCGGCGGTCAGGGTGAATGATCCCTTCACTTATAAGGGGATCACCTTCTATCAATCCAACTATGGCACGATGGGAGATAACATCACCTTGGGGGTGCGCCCGGCGGCCGGCGGTGAGGAAAAAATTATCAAGTTGGATCCCCACATGGAAACCCCGGTCCCCGGTGTGGGTCTGATCAAGCTGGTCAATTTCTATCCCAACCTGATGAAAATGGGCCCGGCTGTAAAGCTGGCGGTGGCTGGAGATGCCGAAGAGCCCGAACCAGTGGTTCTGTTCCAGAAGGCCCCGGACTTCGACAAACGCCGTCAAGCTAAATACATCCTTACTTTAAAGAATTTTACAGAACGGTATTATACCGGCCTGCAGGTCAACAGTGATCCCGGTGTCTGGTTAGTCTGGCTGGGTTGCGGTATAATGGTGGCCGGGTTCCTGATCACCTTCTATGTGTCCCATCGTCGCATCTACGTCCTGGCTCAATCCCAACCGGATGGGACGGTCATCACCTTTTCCGGCCGCGTAAACAGAAACAAGCTGGCTTTTAAAAAAGAGTTGGACAGGCTTTGCCGGACCGTCCAGGCTGACCTTCAGAAGGCGGAATAACAAGCAACTTGATCAAAAGGAGCCTTGATCCTATGGCGTCGTCATATATTTTGAGTGTGGTTACGTTCGCATATCTGACCTGTGCTACGCTTTACCTGTTTAGTCTGGTGTTCAAGAAATCATTTTTGGCTTTGATCGCCACAGTGATTACCTGGGTTACTTTGGGCGGTCATACCTTGGCCATTATTTTGCGCTGGGTAGAATCTTATCAATTAGGTTTCGGCCACGCCCCCTTCTCCAATCTGTATGAGTCATTGGTTTTTTTCGCCTGGACGATTACGCTGGTGTATCTTCTGGTGGAAAAGAAGACCGGTCATCGGGCGATGGGTGTTTTCGTTATTCCGATCTCTTTTCTGGCCATGGCTTATGCCTCTTTTTCCCCCGATATCAGCAGCAAGATAGTTCCGCTCATCCCGGCCTTGAAAAGTAACTGGCTGATCGCTCACGTTATCACCTGTTTCCTGGGTTACGCCGGTTTTGCCACTTCCTGCGGGCTTAGTCTAATGTTTCTGCTCAGGACGAATCATCCAGAGACAGGATCTCAAGACAGCTTCTGGGTTAGGCTCATTCCCCTATCCCAAACGCTGGAAGAGTTGATTTACCAGACTATATTAATAGGATTCTTGTTTCTAACCATAGGTATCGGCACCGGGGCCATCTGGGCGCACACGGCCTGGGGGACCTATTGGTCCTGGGACCCCAAGGAAACCTGGTCATTGATCACCTGGCTCATTTATGCGTTCATTCTGCACGGCCGCATGGCCCGAGGGTGGTCCGGCAAAACCATGGCCATCCTCTCTTTGGTGGGATTCATGGCGGTTTTGTTTACCTACCTGGGGGACAAATATCTGGTTCCAGGATTACATAGTTACGGCGCTAAGTAAACGGTTTCCGGCTGTTCGTTCCCGGCTTCCGGTTTCCGGCGTTAGATATTTGTTACCGTCTCATGTGGTGACGTTTCTCTTGACATTCACCTCCCGTCCTGATAGGAAATAGGGTGTATAGCTAATCTCGCCGGAATGCAGCCTGATCTATCCCAATCGTAGTAACTTATTGATTGATCATACCCAACGTATCGTTGCAGGGGTTACCGGATGGCTCTACCCCGGTCCCGGCCATTATTCTTACGCACAACCAATAACGAGCAACCAGGAACCAGCAACCAGGAACCAGCAACCAGGAACATTTCATCAACATGGAGACGATTAGATGAAACTTGACGAAATTATTATCTCTCGCGCCATTATTGACCGGTATATGAAAAAGTTTTCCGACTACCTGGACGTCGACGTGGCCATCGTTGGGGCCGGCCCGGCCGGCTTAGTGGCGGCCCGCGATCTGGCTCTGGCTGGGCGTAAAGTGGCCCTGTTTGAACGAAAGCTGTCTGTCGGCGGCGGCATGTGGGGCGGCGGCATGATGCTGAACGAAATCGTCATCCAGGATGAAGCCAAACGGATACTCGATGACTATGGCGTCCGGACCGAACAGTTCGCCCCTGGTTATTACACGGCTGATTCGGTGGAAACGGTTTCCAGCCTGGTGTCCGGGGCCTGCCACGCCGGGGCTAAGATATTTAACCTGATCTCGGCAGAAGACGTGATGGTCCGGGACAACCGGGTAATCGGTCTGGTGATCAACTGGACGGCGGTGGAAATGGCCCATTTACACGTTGACCCGCTGGCTGTCCGGGCCAAATTCGTTATCGATTCCACCGGCCACGACACCGAGGTGATTAAAGTAATTCAGCGGAAAGTGGATGCCAAATTGCTCACCTCCACCGGTTCCATAATCGGGGAAAAATCATTGTGGGCTGAAGTGGCCGAGCAATCAACCATGGAAAACACCAAAGAGGCTTTTCCCGGGGTGTATGTCGCCGGCATGGCCGCTAACGCCACCTTTGGGGCATTTCGGATGGGGCCGATTTTCGGCGGGATGCTGTTATCCGGTGAAAAAGTGGCTAAGGAAATTGATAAACGCTTGACTGCCGGCATTTAATCAAGGTATGGTGGCCAGTGTCTACGGTCGGGCCGGGAATGCGGCCACCAAATTCGACAGTCCCAACTATCTCAGCCCCATCAGGGGTTGGGATAATTATGTACACTTGGTTAATCGAAGGGTTAGGCAGTCTTCTCGGACTTCGCCCGATGGCCCGGCTGCGGTGAAACGGAACTTGTAAGGATTATTTATGGAATACGAGCCTGTTATCGGGCTTGAGGTTCATGCCCAAATGTTGACCTCAAGCAAAATATTCTGCGGTTGCTCCACCCAGTTCGGCGCTGAGCCAAATTCCCTGACCTGCCAGGTCTGTCTGGGAATGCCCGGGGTATTGCCCGTTCTCAACAAAAGAGTAGTCGAATACGCCACCAAAATGGCTTTAGCCACCGGGTGCGCCATTGCGCCTTACAGTCAGTTTGCCCGGAAAAACTATTTCTACCCCGATTTACCCAAGGGATATCAGATCTCTCAATATGAACTGCCGCTGGCCGAGCACGGCCGGGTGGAAATCGACACCGATGCCGGGCCGAAACAAATCGGCATTACCCGCATCCATATGGAAGAAGACGCCGGCAAACTCGTTCATGATGACTATAACCCCAAGAGTTACGTTGACTTCAATCGGACCGGAACGCCCTTGATTGAAATCGTCAGCGAACCGGACATGAGATCATCCGATGAAGCCGCGGCTTACCTGAAGATATTGCGGGATATCCTGGTTTACCTGGAGATATGCGACGGCAACATGCAGGAAGGGAGCTTCCGGTGCGACGCCAATGTCTCGCTCCGGCCGGCCGGGACTGAGCCCTTCGGCACCCGCACCGAGCTTAAGAATATGAATTCCTTTCGTAACGTCCAGCGGGCCATAGAATATGAAATCAGGAGGCAGCGGGCCTTGCTGGAGGACGGACAGGAAGTTGTTCAGGAAACCAGACTGTGGGACGCGGCCAAGAATGTCACCGTTTCCATGCGGACCAAGGAAGAATCCCACGATTACCGCTACTTCCCGGACCCTGATCTGGTTCCCATCGTCATAGATGAGGCCTGGATTTCCCGAATCGAACAGACCTTGCCCGAGTTGCCCACCCCCAAGAAGAAGCGTTTCGTGGACAAATACGGAATCCCGGTTTATGACGCCGGGGTGTTGACCTCATCGAAAACACTGGCTGATTACTTTGAGCGCTGCGTGGACCTGTTCCCGGAGGCTAAAACGGTCAGCAACTGGGTTATGAGTGAATTACTCCGCGAACTCAAGAACGACGAGCGGGAGATTGAACAATGCCCCGTCACCCCGGAAAACTTAGCCGAAATGCTGAACATGATCAAGAACGGGGTGATTAGCGGTAAAATTGCCAAAACCGTATTTGAAGAGATGTATCAGACGGGAGACGCCCCCAAATCCATCGTGGCCA
>JADFYA010000500.1 GCA_015233285.1 Deltaproteobacteria bacterium
GGGCAAGTCGGGACGTCCGGGACCGGGCCGGAGACGAAAATCAGAAGAAAAAAATACCCATGCCCCGGTAGGTAAGGTCGGAGTAGCGAATCTTTCCTTTAGTTACGAAGGAATGGCCGACAAGGCCAAACGTACCGGACCAGGGGCACCCCGCAAGGCATCTTTCGATAAGACGGTGGCTGTGGAACATGTGAGCGGCAACTCGAGGCGTCCGGGACCGGGCCGGAGACGAAAATCAGAAGAAAAAAATACCCATGTTACGGCAGAACAGGGCGGAGTCACGAATCTTCGCTGCAGTTACGAAGGAATTACCGGCAACGCCAAACGTACCGGACCAGGGGCACCCCGCAAGGCACCTCACGATAAGACTGTGGCCGTGGAAAATATGAGCGGCAAGTCGGGGCGTCCGGGACCGGGCCGGAATCGAAAATCAGAAGAAAAAAATACCCATGTTACGACAGAACAGGGCGGGGTCACGAATTTTTTCGGCTTACCCAGTTATCACAGCCGGCCCGGCTTGCCCAAAAAAACTCGATCCCTGGCTCAATCCCAACCCCGTTCCGGGACTTTGGACGCCTAACATCCGGCTGTCTTTGAGCGATGAAGGGATTGAATGATTTGAAAATGATAGCGTCAGCACCTCACAAATCCAGTGTGCCAGTCGTATTGAGATAGGTTTAGCTCAGTTCGATTTACCGCCTGCTTGATCCGTCTTCCTGAGGAGTTTTTATTCTTCAGTCTTCTAAAGGGATATGGGGTAAATGAGATGCTCCCAGCGCATAAGCGCCCGCAGTCATTTGAGGAGGAAATCGCCAACGGCGTTTGCCACGGCCTGGCCCTGGTCGGGTGTCTGGTGGCAGCACCGTTTCTTTTAAGTTCGGCCTCTCGGTCTGGTGACGCATGGAGCACCGTCGGTGCCGGGATTTTTGCCGGTGCCGCGATCTTTATGTACCTGTCATCCACACTTTATCATGTTTTTCCAGAGAACAAGGCAAAACGAGTACTTCGGGTGCTCGACCACGGAGCGATTTTCCTCCTCATCGCCGGAACGTATACTCCTTTTACGCTCGGCATACTCCGTGGTGCCTGGGGCTGGACGCTCTTCGGCCTCGTCTGGAGCATGGCGATCCTGGGCCTGGTATTGAAGGTCGCAGGTGTGATGATGAAACACCCCCGCCTATCGACCGGCCTATATCTGGCGATGGGGTGGCTGATCGTCGCGGCCATCCGGCCAATCTGGTTGAAGGTGCCTTTGCCTGGGATTCTCTGGCTCCTGGCCGGGGGAATAGCCTACACGGGCGGCGTGGTTTTCTATGCGGCTGAGCGGGTCCGCTACAGCCATTTCGTTTGGCATATTTTTGTAGTTCTGGGTACCACTTGCCACTTCTTTGCGGTGCTGTGGTATGCGGCCTGATATCCTTTATCCCGGCCGGCCGCGGCTCAGCCTTTCTCCCCGATCGATCAGCCGGGTGTCGACTCCCTCTTTTACCTCATTAATCCACATTATTCTTTACTACTCCAACTTCACTTTTTCCAGGCACTATTTTTGCCGCTAACCAACAAGGGGTAAATTATGACAAATTCATGTCAAGATTTGCCCGAAAGATGGTTCTGCGATAGCTCGTTTTGGGCGAAGCGGGAGATCTTGACGTCGTTGACTTAATTTAATGGTATTGGCACAAAACTATGCCTGGAAAAACCAAAGTTGGAGTAGTATAATGCAATTTGTTTTTTATTGAACCGAGCCGGCGCCCACGTATTTCATTTTCATAAGCGGCAAAGATATTTCAGAGGAGGTATCTCATGAACGATAACACACCGGAAATCTTATCACCGGAAGAGTGTAAAATTAAAATATTTGAACTCAGCGGGGCGGATTTTGAACCCGAGATCGCCGCTGACCTATGGTCTAAGATAATTAAACACAAGTGGCTTCTCTCGGAAAAAGTCGGTCGTGATGTGGGCCTTCGGACTGCCTGCATCGATTTTTTGGAGAACATGGAGCATGCCCCTGATGAATATATAACCTACCAACGGACAGATATATTGAATAAGATGGGGGCACAGGCCATCAGTAGAGAAATGTGGGATACCATATCCGACTCCCAACCTCCCAAACAGTTGGTCCAGCGCCGGATCATTCTCCCGCTGACAGAAGAGAGCCTTTCTTTAAAGCACGGGGTTGTCCCGCCTAAGGCGATCACCTTCTTTGGACCTCCAGGTACCGGCAAGA
>JADFYA010000501.1 GCA_015233285.1 Deltaproteobacteria bacterium
CTCCGGCATGTTGGGGGGGCCTGGCCCTGATCTTGGCCGTGATGCTGGTGAAGCCGAGCCAGGGTGATCGAGATAACCAGATTTTTCGCGACCTGGCCCCATTTGCCTTGATGCTGACGGCCTTATTGCTGGTTAACACCGTACCGTATTTGAAGGAGTTGACCTTCCGGCAGTTGGTTGTCAAAGTCCGGATAATACCTATCCATACCCTTACTTTTCAACCATTTTTTTCGGCCTACCTGTATTTGTTCGCGGCTTTTGGATTGGCCGCGGTGTTGTTAAAGATACCCAAAGAAAGGGTGAAGGAGGAAATAGTCAAGGGGGTGAAAAAGGCATGGCGGACGGCAGTAGCCATGGGATTATTCGGGGCCATGGGACAAATGATCGCTTATTCCGGTTACTCTGCCGATTTCGCCCAATTCGATCAGACACGGAATATCCCCTGGATACTGGCCATCGGCTTGAAAGCCTACTCTGGAACCTACTATCCTGTGTTTGTGCCGCTTCTCGGCTGGGTCGGGACATTTTTGACCGGATATGGGGTGGCCTCGTTGATGCTCTTCGGACAACTCCAGGTTCAGGCGGCCGGTTTGTTGGGTGTCTCCGGGACCTGGTTGGCCGCAGGATTGGCCGTAGGTACTTCCGTTGGTTCTATTTCGTCGCCACTCAAGATTGCCATTGCCACTCCTATGTGCGGCGCGGTGGGGCAGGAAGGAAATATCCTTCGTCTGACGATCCCCTTAGGTGTTTTCGCCTCGTTGTTGATCGGGGTGATTTTGTGGCTGGGGGTATAATTATCGGGATGATCCTGGTCGTCAGCGGCCTGGTTCTTCTTTTGGCCCACAAGATACCTTTCCTGGGCCGGCTGCCGGGCGATATTGTGATTGAAAAGAAGGCGTTTGGATTCTATTTTCCAGTGACCACGTGCTTGATCGTCAGTCTGGTGATTAGTTTGATTCTATATCTGTTCAGCCGTAAATAACGATCATATACATGGTGAACTAAAGAATTTTAGAACAATTTTTTTTAGATAGACAGAAAACGGTTGAAAAAATTAACATGATGAAATAATATAATCATCTTTGGCTAATAATCATAACAGCGAAAACACGTGGGCCAACAAGGAGTGCGATATGGAAAAAAAGGCATTTACGCTTGTGGAAGCCGCCCGGATATGTAATGTCACACACATGACCTTATGGCGGTGGGTGAAGAAGGGCAAGATCAAAGCCCACCGTACTGCTGGTGGTCACCATCGCATTGTTCGAGATGACCTGGAAGAATTTTTGAGAAGAAACGGAATTCCATATTCAGACACGGAATACGTCCCCAAAAAGAAAATTCTGGTAGTAGATAGTGATCAATATTTCCGGAAAACTTTATATAAAGTATTGAATACGATGAATTACGATGTTGTCTTTGCCGAAGACGCTTTTGAGGCCGGAGAATTGGTCACCACATTCAAACCTGATATCATGATGCTGGATCTGGATATGCCCGGAGTCAATGGTTTTAAGATCGCCGGCCGGATGAGGGACAACCCCATTACGCGCGGGACCAAGGTTATCTGTCTTATGGAAAACGTTGACGAGAAAGCCCGGCAACAATCAAGGGAGGTCGGCATTGAAGCCTGCCTGACCAAACTTGAAGACAAGGGTAATATGTTCATCGAAATCCAAAAACATCTTTAGGGCTGTTAAATTGTCTCATCTAATGCCCTGACCATTCATCGCAAAACTGTTATATTACGTGATAGAAGCCCTGGGGGAATTGTGACAATTTTGGCTCGAAGCGCCATTTTTAAGGAGATTGATAGGGGAAACATCGTTATCGATCCTTTTTTACCCGATTCGGTGGGTCCTGCGTCTGTGGATCTTCGGCTGAGTCACATCTTCAGACTTTTCAAATCGCCTCCTGATACAATTAAAGTTTGGGATGAAACTGATTATAGAGCCACCACGACCAGACTGGTGACAACGGCTGGACGAGGATTGATTCTATCTCCGGGGCAGACGGCTCTAGGCATGACCATTGAGAGGATCCGGCTGGCGGACTCCATCTGCGGCTGGATTGATGGTCGCAGCAGATTTGCCAGGCTGGGCCTTCTGGTCCATATTTCTGCCGGTTTCATTCAGCCGGGGATCGACAACCATCAAGTCCTGGAGCTTTTCAACTTCGGCCCCCATCCCCTGGAACTTGTTTCCGGCACCAAGATTTGTCAGTTCATTTTCT
>JADFYA010000502.1 GCA_015233285.1 Deltaproteobacteria bacterium
TCAAGGGAGATAAGCAAAGATGCCTCGACGCCGGCTGTAATGATTATTTGACCAAACCGATTAATAAAGACAGGCTGTTCAAAACAATTCAAAATTTTGTCATGAAAAGGAAAGGCGACGGCGGTGCCGCAACTATGACTTCTCCTCCGCCGGCGGGTAAGACCGATCAGCCGCGAGAGATGACATCTGTCCGACCGGCAACTGAAAAAACCTCGACTACGCCGGAAATGGGGCAGAAAATAGATTATGTTGTCAAGGTGAATTCGATTTTGGAAGATTTGATCCCAGAATTTATAAGTGACTATCGGAATTATATCAGTTCCATGCACCAGTCCTTGGCCGATGGGGATTTTGACACCTTGAAGCGGATCGCCCATAGCATCAAGGGTTCCGCCGGTAGTTACGGATTCATATATCTGGGCGAACTCGGACTGGCCATTGAACTTGCCTCCAAAAAGCCCGACACCGCGGCCATCGCCGATCACCTGGCCGTTTTTGCGGATTACCTGGATCGGGTGGTGATAGAATATTATTGAGCTGGAAGAGGGCGCATCATCGTGACTTCGGATGCAATTGTCAACAGCCATGACCGGTTTTTCAAAAGTGTCTTCTCCAACAAAGAAGAGGCTGTGGATTTTTTGTTGAATTACCTCCCTGATGAGGTGGTTCAAGAGCTTAATCTTGATACGCTTAAACCGCGTAAGGACACTTTTGTCGATGGCAATCTGAAGGAGAGACTGTCCGACCTCCTGTATGAAGTGGAAACAACGGATGGCGGCCGGGCTTTGGTCTACATTTTATTTGAGCACAAGAGCTATCCTGAACCATTGATCGCTTTTCACCTGCTCCGTTATATGATTCGGATATGGGAGCATACCATGGGCCAGGATTGGGATGGGACCCTCCCGCATATTGTGCCGATAGTGTTGTATCACGGAGTCAACCGGTGGGATATCCCGGAGAGCTTTCGGGGCCTGTTTTTCAAGCGTATTCGTCTCCAATCATTTCTACCTGATTTTAGTTATCTTCTCTATGACTTGTCCATTTACCGGGACGAGGACATCAAGGGTCGGGAGATACTCAGAGCGGTCTTGCTGATCCTGAAATACATATTTCACAGCGATGAACTGCGAGCCCACATTCGAGCCATATTGGAGTTACTGCGAAAATCTGGACAAGGATATTATCATCATGACCACCTGGAAAAGGTTGTCCATTACTTACTGGCAAATAAGGAAAAAATGAGTTCGCTGGAGTTGAGAGAGGCGCTGGACGATGTCTTTAACAACCAAAGAGGTGATGCTATGCCCGGTTTAGCCGAAACATGGTTCCAAGAAGGTCATCAAGAAGGTCACCAAGAAGGTCACCAAGAAGGTCACCAAGAAGGTTTCCAGGAAGGTGTGCAAGTGACGATGCGAGAGACGATTCTGGAAATCCTTGGGAGCAGATTCGGCCAGGTTCCTTCATTGATGGAAGATCAGATCAAGGCCATAGTCGACACCGTTATGTTAAAAGATTTGCGCAAGAAAACATTGGTCGTCGGCTCGTTGGAAGAGTTTCAAATAATCATTGACGCTGTTGATAAGGGGAATTTGACGCACTGATAAGCCCGGCTCGGAAGAAGAGCAATCGCCATATCAGCTCCTGCCTCTGATTGATTAACCTCTCAACCGACATAATGGAGAATTCACCAAAGATATGAAATACATCAAATACCAAGACAAAAATGGTGCCATTGCTTTTGGAGTAGACGAAGGCGCCGGGTTTCGCCGGATTAGCGGTAATTTCTTGGAACCATATCAGATTACCGGACCGGAGGTCTCTTTAGACGAAGTGCGTCTGCTGGCCCCGGTGACGCCGTCCAAGGTGGTGGCCATCGGCCTGAACTACCGCGACCATGCCCAGGAGATGGGGCTTAAGCTGCCGGAAGAACCTTTGCTATTTCTGAAGCCGGCCTCCTCGGTGATCGGACCGGGTGACGACATCGTTTATCCGGCCATGTCCCGGCAGGTTGACTATGAAGCTGAAATGGGAGTAGTCATCGGTAAGACGGCCAGGAATGTCGAAGTCAATCAAGCGGCTGACTATATTTTCGGCTATACCTGCTTGAATGACGTCACGGCCCGGGATTTGCAAGCCAAAGACAAGCAGTGGACCAGGGCCAAGGGCTTTGACACTTTTTGTCCCCTGGGCCCTTGGGTCGTTTCCGGGTTGACCTCGGAT
>JADFYA010000503.1 GCA_015233285.1 Deltaproteobacteria bacterium
TACGGCCTTCAGGTATTGATGGGTTCCTGAAAAAAATCCGGAGCTGACGGCATAATGTTTGGTCAAGCCCCTAACGGACAGCAGCACATCCTTTTTCATGCAGGTACGTGATCCCCCCCAAACGCGTTTATCGGCCAAAAAGCCAACAACGGACCTGGTGTCCCGGATCTATGACGATCAGACCCGGTTCTGCTTCTCGGCAGTGATCAAAAACAAAGTCACAGCGGTCGGCGAATTTGCAGCCGGGAGGCAAGTCTTTTAAGCCCGGCACAACCCCTGGAATGGTATGAAGTCTTTTCCGGTCGTCCGAGCCCTGCGGCGTAGGCAGAGAGGCCAACAGACCTCTAGTGTAAGGATGACCGGGCTGTTTGAATAACTCCCTGACGGATGACTGTTCCACGATTCGGCCGGCATACATTACCGCCACCCGGCCGGCCATCTCGGAGATAACCCCCAAATCATGGGTAATCAAGAGGATGGACATGCCCACCTGCCGCTTCAGGTCGTTCATCAAGTCCAGAATCTGAGCCTGGATGGTCACGTCTAAAGCCGTGGTAGGTTCGTCGGCAATCATCAATTTGGGCTTGCAGGCCAGGGCCATGGCAATCATCACCCTTTGCCGCATCCCGCCGCTGAGCTGGTGCGGGTATTCCTTAAGCCGTTGCCCCGGATTAGGTATCCTGACCAGACGAAGCATCTCTTCGGCCCTGGCCAGGGCAGTCGCCTTGGGCACCTTCTGGTGTAACCGGATGACCTCCAGGATCTGATTCCCGATGGTAAATACCGGGTTCAGGGAAGTCATAGGCTCCTGGAAGATCATCGAGATGCTATTCCCCCGGATGGCTCGAATGGCTCCCTGGGGCAGGGTCAGCAGGTCGCGGCCTTCAAATCGAATGCTGCCGGCGGTAATCCGGCCATTGGGCGCGGGCACCAGTTGCATGATGGACAGGGCGGTCATCGATTTCCCGCAACCACTTTCACCCACTAAACCAAGGGTCTCACCCTCGTCGATAAACAGGCTGATTCCGTCCACGGCATGGGCCGGCCCTCGCTCCGTCCGAAAGCTGGTGACCAGGTTTTCTATTTCCAATAACGACATAAATAATATACCGTTCAGACAAAAGGGCGGCGCGGCGGTAACCGGTTATAGAAGTCGAATAAAGGGTATACCGCCGGATACACGCATCACTCCGGCTTCATTCTTTGGTCCCGAGAAATTTATTGATATTAAGTGCCTGTCCCTGATAACCTGAACTTGATGAAAAAAGATTCGAGGCTCCTTGGGAAGGATCCGGTTGAATTCATGGAAAGCAACGGCAATGTGGTCTCTCGTTTGGTCGGGCGCTAATAATAAACTAGTTTTCTTTTTTGTTCAGCACTTTTTTTTAAGAGTAGTTCGCGATTATTTTTAACTATCTGTTTCTATAATGTTAATAAAAGTTGCAAATTTCGCTCCCAGATATTCGAATGGTGATCGGATTTAGAAATTAATTCCAAAGAGCTGTTGCCCGTTGACCTGCGATTGACCACGATAATCCTTTACACCAGAGCCAAACTCACCCCGGAAGATGTTTTGGTTGCTACATCTCATACACGAAGACGAAAGACTTTGTCGTCCTAATTTCATACGAATCGCTTTATGTCACACAATTGTAATGGAGCCGTTCCAATGCTGCAAAAAATGGGCTATAGTGATCAGGAACTTGAGGTCATGCTTGATGATCTGGAATCGGATCTGGTGGAACGAAAAAAGACGGTACAGAGATGCGCCTTTTGACATTCATCCCGTACCATCGGCTACTTTGAACGACCTTAACCGATTGCAGTTTGAGCAGGAATACCTGCCCAATGCTTTGGCCCCCGAAGTCCTGGCCGCCAATGACCGCAGTTATGAACAGCGCCTGTCCGCCTGCCGCATGATCGCCGCCGCCGAAGATCCCGTGCCCACGGTGCTCGGCCTGCTCGTGCTGGGGCATCGGCCCACAGACTTTATTCCCGGCGCCTCTATCCAGTTTCTCAGAATTGATGGGAAGGAGTTGTCTGACGACATCATCGATGCCGCGGAAATTGACGGCACTGTTGGCCGGATGGTGAGAGCACTTGACGATAAAAAAGTTGTTTAATCGTATGTAGATGTGATGGATGTAGGCGGAATAAAAAAGTAAGCCGGCGGCAATTGTTTGGTCACCTAAAACCAGTGTAAGGGGA
>JADFYA010000504.1 GCA_015233285.1 Deltaproteobacteria bacterium
AGCTCCGGTAGCTTTTTCAGAGAGGGATAGGTATCTATAAGTCGCTGGTTGCAAATGGCCAACCGGTCGTCGCTGTCCCAGATGGCGAAGCCGTTCTCCAGGCTCTCAATGGCGTCTTCGAACAAACGTTGATGAGCCAACAGGTCATCGTGAGTCAGGCGGAGGGTCTGTTCTTGAGAGGAAATTCGGATGGTGGCTTTTTCCAGTTCTTTTAACCGGCGAAGGGAGAGCAGGGCAAGCCATGCGGCCAAAAGAACCAAGATTAAGGCCCCGGCGCTTTGTTTTAGGACGCGTCCATGCCAGGGTGATATGACCTCATCTATGGATATGGAGGCAACCGCCACAAGTGGATACGATGAAACTGTCCGGTAGGAGATCAGGCGGCTGGTCGTGTCGATACCACCTTTGGGGGCGTGAAAGATACCGGATGCAGCCTGGGGCAGTTGTTTCTTGAAAAGTAATTTGTCGGCATAGCTAAAAGTCATGGCCTTTTCCATGAAAGGATAAAATATCAAGGTGGCCCCGTCTTGTCTGACTAAGGCGACCCTTCCCATGGTCCCGACATCAAGGGAACGGTAGAACTTGTCGAAATATTCCGGATCAAGGGCCAGGGCCACAACTCCTTCTAAGTCTCCGTTGACCTCTTCTAATCTTCGCGACAGTCCGATCCGCCATTTGTTGTTGCTTCTATTTTGAAATGGCCGGCTGATGAACAGGTCCGAAGAGCGGTTTTGCCGGTGATAGAGGAAATAGTCTCGGTCGGCGGCGGAAACACGCGGGGCCGGATATTCACTAGAGTGAGCAACCATGTCTCCTTGCCGGTTCATCACGTAGAGAGACTTGATTTGCGGCGAAAATTGAATCTTGGATTTAAGAAGATTATGCAGTTCCTGTTCCTTAAATGCCGTTAGCCCACCTTTCACCCGGATGGCCTCGATCACGCTGAGGATGGCCCGATCAGCTTCGCCAAAGGTCCGGGCCGCGTGCTCATCGATGGCGCTGGTCATGCTTTGAGCCGATCTTTCGGCTGCCGCCATGGTCAGTTCATAGTCGGTCCAAACGTTCCAGGCGGTGGCGACGAAGTAAAGGCTTAACACCAACCCCACCAACAGCAGCAGGCCCAAACGAAATCGGGAGAAATATTGAGCATCCATTTTAATTGACCTCATTCATCAAGACCGGCCCAAGGCTGAAATCTTTCCTCAGTCAGTGTCATCCTTCGATTAACCTGTTTTTGAGCCTTGGTTTTCATTTCATCTATAATTGGAAACCAACTATAACGTCATATTGCGCCCAAGGCTACCTAAAATTAAAAAAAATATTATGGAGAATGAAGAAGGTCCGGCTGATATTCGGCCCGGTATTTTTAATGGGATATTGTGGCCCAAGGAAGGAGCCTCAACTCAAAATAAAACCGCAGAGCGCCCGAATTTGGGTGTCTGCGGTCAGTCTCCTCTCCAGCCGTTACAAGAGAGCCGGAGAGTGATTACTGGTCTGATAAATTTTGTCGGCCCGTCAATCAATTGCGCTTAGGATATTTTCTTCGGCCACCTCATCGGGCGGCCCTGATTTCTTTTTGTTGTGGGACAGAGGTAATCGGCATCATTCTGCAAATTGAGAGATTATTCTCACTAAAAATCATTGAAGGCTTCATCCCGCAGGTGAAGGAGCAGTTTTGCCCTGGTTGGTTGTGGCCGAGGAGTGATTTTTTTAAGCGGAGTCGCCTCAGGGGGGACGGATTCCACATTACGACCATTGGGCTGACCACAATTTCCGTCCCTGATTCTAAACTGGGCCAGAACTGCGGCCAATTCTTCGGCGCTGGAGGCGTTTCGCTGCGTAACGGTGTCTACTTCTACGATGGCTTTATTGATCTGGCCGATGCCCTGGGCCTGTTCCGTGGAGGCGGCCGCGATCTCCCCGATTAATTCCCCCACCTTCTGACTGGTGGTGGCCACATTGCAGAAGTCTTCTTTTGTCTTTGTGACCAGTTCAGTTCCGGTGGTCACTTTCTTCCTGGTATTTTCAATCAAGGCAGACGTATTTCTGGCGGCTTCGGCGGCCCGCATGGCCAGGCTGCGAACTTCATCGGCGACAACCGCGAATCCGGCCCCGACTTCACCGGCCCGGGCCGCTTCCACCGCGGCATTGAGGGCCAGGAGATTTGTCTGGAAGGCGATCTCATCAATGGTTT
>JADFYA010000505.1 GCA_015233285.1 Deltaproteobacteria bacterium
CAATTGAGGGAAAAGACTACCGCATCATCACGGCCGATCACCCGGCCGCCTTAAACCTGGATTTCCTGCCCTTCATCCAGGCATTGGAAGAAGAATTCGCCCGGACCGGCCAGGTCTCCGAGTCAGATTCGGCCAAAGACCGGGCCATTCTGGTCTCGGTGTCGGACAAATCCAGGGCCAAGATACTTGAGTCTCTGGCAGAGTTGTCAGAGTTGGCGACTTCGAGCGGTATCAAGGTGCTCGATCAGGTCATTCAGGTTACCCGCAAGATGAATTCCAGGTACGTGCTGGGCCGGGGAAAGCTGACCGAACTGATGGCCCGGATGCTCCAGATGGGCGCGAACCTGCTGATCTTCGACCAGGAATTGAATCCTTCCCAGGTTCGATCCCTGACCGACGCCACTGAAGTCAGAATCATTGACCGAACTCAGTTGATTCTAGACATTTTCGCCCGACGCGCCAAAAGCCGGGAGGGAAAAATCCAGGTTGAGATAGCCCAGTTGAAGTATCTCTTGCCCAGACTGGTGGTCAAAAACACGGCCATGTCCCGGTTGACCGGCGGCATCGGAGCCCGGGGCCCAGGCGAAACAAAACTGGAAATCAACCGTCGTCGGGCCAATGACCGCCTGCACCGTCTCCAAAAGCAACTGGAGAATGTCCGGAAGGAACGGCAACTCCGCCGGGGCCGGCGCCGACGTCAAGGGCTGCCGGTGATATCTATTATCGGTTATACCAACGCCGGAAAATCCACCTTGTTGAACGCCTTAACCAAAAGCCGAGTGTTTACCGAAAACAAGCCTTTCGCGACCTTGGACCCCACCAGCCGCCGGCTCAGGTTCCCCAGGGACGTAGAGGTCATTATTACCGACACGGTGGGATTCATCGCCGATTTACCCAAAGACCTGATGGAGGCATTTAAGGCCACGCTAGAAGAGATGGAAGATGCGGACTTGCTCCTCCACGTCGTCGATGCCGGTAGTCCGGCATTCGAGAAACACACCACAGCCGTGGAACAAATCCTGGCTCAGATCAATCTTGACCAGATTCCCATCTTGATGGTTCTGAATAAAGAGGACCTGGCTGATCCCTTGACGGTAGCCAATCGATGCCAGCAATACGATGCGGTATCCATTTCGGCCCTGGACGTGAACACGTTCGGCCCACTCCTGGAACGCATGGAAGATTTTTTTCTTAACCAGGCCGAGGAAAATCAGCCGTAGCAAACCGATGCCGATTTCTACCAAAGTAGGAAAAGTCCAACTCGGAACGAGAGACAGTTTGGCGGAGATAGCATACTTATTAAGCTATTATAATGAGCTATCTTTGGATGAAGGTGCCCCGGCAAAGTATTATACTTGACCACTGGGAGATCTCTGCACCCTTCGATGGATGGACGCTGGTTGATGTTTTTTTCTTGAATTATGGTCTCACCTGAAATATGGTGTCGGGAGAAGCGCAAAGAACCTAACTATAATATATGTTTCAGGTTGGATTATTAAGAAGATAAGGCCCCTTTTAATGATCATGAATCCGGGGATCAGACCTTTTGTGGTGGCGGTTTATTATGGCAGTGAAAAAAGATAAAAGAAAATTTTCGTTGGATACCAGGTTCATCGTGGCTGAAAGTAACCCCAGTATCTTAAAAAACGTTCTTCTGGTCTTAAAATATGTCGGATTCACCAGGTTTACTAAAGCGACCGACGGCGACGAGGCGTGGGACATCATAAAAAACAAGCCCATTAGTTTCGTCGTCTCAAATTGGGATCTGGAAAAAACGTCCGGCGTTGACCTGCTGCGAAAGATCCGGTCTAATGAGCGATTGTCCCGGACTCCGGTTTTGCTTATGTCCTCCCGTCTAACCAAAGATCATGTCATTGAAGCCGGACGATTTGGGGTAAACGGACTGATCGTTCTGCCGTTGACCATCAAGGTCCTGGAGCAACAGCTCGAATTGATTTCCGATATGCTCAACGACCCGGAAGTCCGCCAGGCCGATAAATTCCTGGCCAGTGCTGAAAAATTCTTCAAAGAAGATAATTATGAACAAGCCTTGGAATCATACGCCGAGGCCATGAAGGTTTATCATCCCGCCGAGGTCTATTACAATGTCGGATACATTAAAGCCGCCCAGGACAAATATGGCGAGGCCCTGGTAGCCTTTCGTAAAGCCACTGAAATAAATTCATCTT
>JADFYA010000506.1:0-1670 GCA_015233285.1 Deltaproteobacteria bacterium
AGTGTATGGGTTTTATGTTTAGTTTGTGTTTAATTATACTTGACACGGCCGTAATTGACGCTTCGTAAGATCACTGTTGCTGGTTACCCGGTTAAGACAACAAGCAACGAGAAACCAGCAACCAATTGTTTTGTTGTAAGTCTTTGATGAAATATCACATCACAAAGGAATCCGGCCGTGACCGTTGGCTGATCCTACCTCAAAATAAAAATTGAATCAACCCATTAACATCCGGTTCCGGGGGCCGGGTGGGTTTTAGGGCGCCCCGGATTGTTTTCCCGGCTAAGGAAAACCGCCCATCACCGGGTGGATCACGTCTCCTTTAAAATACTTTTCAATCATAGATAGTTGCTATTAAAATGCACATTTTGATTATTTGCCATTATTTTCATCCGGAAATCAGCGCCCCTTCGGCCCGGCTTTATGAGATGGGCCGCACCTGGGTTGAGCTGGGCCATCAAGTGACCGTAGCGACATGTTTTCCCAACCATCCCCATGGTCGCATTCCCGAGGAATACCGTGGAAAATACTTCACAAAAGAATCTCTGGACGGGATGACGGTATTGCGGAACTTCGTCTTCGCCGCCCCAAATCAAGGCGTATTCAAAAAGACGCTGGGCCACCTGTCTTTTATGTGCTCCAGTTTGCTGCTGAGTACCAGACCTTGTGGTCGCCCCGATGTCATCCTGGTTAGTTCGCCGACTTTTTTCTCCGTGTATACCGCCCTGGCCTTAAGCAAGATCAAATCCTGTCCCTTCATTTTCGAAGTCAGAGATCTCTGGCCGGCCATATTTGTCGATCTGGGAGTGATCAGAAATCGCCATATTATCCGGATTCTAGAGCAACAAGAGCTAGTTCTGTACCGGGCGGCCAGCCGGGTGGTTACGGTTACTGAATCTTTTGCCCAGGATATTGTCAGCCGGGGCATTCCGGCCTCAAAGGTGGCGGTGATTACTAACGGCGTAGATGTGGACCGGTTCTCACCCGGACCCATCGATCAAGAACTACGGTCCGAGTTGGGCCTGGAAGGAAAGTTTGTCATCTCCTATCTGGGGGCCCACGGCATTTCCCACGGCCTGGACGCGGTGCTGAAGATGGCTGAACGGCTTAAGGGTTATGATGATATTCGGGTGTTAATGGTGGGCGATGGAGCCAAGAAGCAGGACCTGGCCGCGGCTCGGGAACGTCTCGGCCTGGACAACGTCCTGATGCTGCCGGGGCAACCTCGGGAAATGATGCCCCGACTCTACCGGGCCAGTGATGTTCTTCTGGTCCCATTGCGGGACATCCCATTATTCGACACCTTTATCCCGTCGAAGATGTTTGAGATCATGTCTTGCGGGCGGCCCATTCTGGGCAGTGTCCGGGGTGAAGCCCGCCGCATCCTGGAAAAATCACAGGCGGCCATCATCACCGACCCGGAGGATGTGGATCAAATGACGGCCGGCGTCCTCAGGTTATATCATGACCGGGACCTAGGCCTGGAATTGGGCCGGAATGGCCGGCGATTTGTCACCGCCCGGTACGCCCGGCCGCAGTTGGCCGCGGATTATCTCCGGTTGCTTGAAGGAGCAATGGCCGAAACCAAAAGACAATGATTCCCTATTTGTCATTCCGAACGAATGTGAGGAATCTTAAGATTTCTCGCTTCCCTCGAAATGACAACAGGA
>JADFYA010000506.1:1754-2188 GCA_015233285.1 Deltaproteobacteria bacterium
CCGGCTTTACGGGTCGAGCAGTGGTTCGTCTCCTATCCGAAAAGTACGGACAAATAGCCTGCCTGGTCAGGTCGCCTCAAGGGGCCGAGATGCTGCGGGGCTACGGGGTCGACCTGGTCTGGGGTGACCTCAATCAGCCCGAGTCGATCAAAACAGCCTTGACCGGCCGGGACGTGCTGATTAATGTGGCCTCTTTGGGTTTCGGGCACACAGCCGCGGTGGTTGACGCCTGTGCCCGGGCCGGTGTCAGGCGAGCCGTCTTTATCAGCACCACCGCCATTTTTACGACCCTGCCGGCGGCCTCCAAGACCATCCGGATCGAGGCGGAGCGAATCATCACCGCCGGCCCACTGGATTACACCATCTTGCGCCCAACCATGATTTACGGGAAGCCCGGTGACCGGAATATGATCCGGTTGCTGCATTGGCTCAAA
>JADFYA010000507.1 GCA_015233285.1 Deltaproteobacteria bacterium
TCATGCCTGGGCCGGTTAATGGTATTGCGGCGGCTGAAACTATCAGAGAACAGCTTGATATTCCATCAATATTTCTGACAGCTTATTCGGAAAAAGACGTCGTTGATAAGGCCAAACAGGTTGAACCGTTGGGCTATCTCATAAAACCTTTCCAAGAAGCTGAACTCAGGGCGACTATGGAGATCGCCCTGTACAAGAATGTCATGGACCGGCGTCTCCGGGAGAGTGAAGAGCGCTATCGGGCCATAGTCGAAGATCAGACTGAGATGATCTGCCGGTTCGGTCCCGACCTGATCTTAAGCTTTGTCAATCTTGCTTTTTGCCGCTATCTTAAACAGCCCGCCGACAAACTGATCGGCCACAGTATCGTTCCGCTTTTGCCTGATGTCGACTTCACGGTGCTTCAAGAACTGCTGGCCTCTTTAACACCGGATAACCCGGTGAGAACGGTTGAGCATCGTATACTTAGGCCCGATGACCCCGATGACCCCGTCCGGTGGCTGCAATGGATAAATCGGGCCATCTATGACGAGCGGCGCCGTCTGATCGAATTCCAGGCCGTGGGACGGGACATCACCAAACGGAAACGGGCTGAGGAAGGGCTGCAAAAGGCCCACGATGAACTTGAAGCCCGGGTGGAGGAACGGACTGCGGAACTCAAACGTGTCAACGCCAAGCTCCAGTTGGAGGTGGTGGAACGCAAGTTGGCGGAGGAGGCGTTAAGAGAATCGGAACGGGAATTAACTGTCCGAAACCAGGTGGCGGAAGTGTTCCTGACCGTCCCTGATGACGAAATATACGCGGAGGTCCTGAAAATCGTATTGGAGTTTCTAAACAGCCGGGACGGTTTGTTTGGATACTTAGACGAAAACGAGACCCTGATTTGCCCCTTTGCCCAAAAACATGCCGGTGGTCCCGGCGAGACGTCCGAGAGTATCAGCTTTCCCAGAGAAAAATGGACGGGCATTTGGGGTCAGGCCTTGCTTCAGCGGCAGAACCTCTATGCCAACGTTCCCCTTGAGGTCCCCGAATGGCACGGTCCGATTAACCGGGCCCTGGCCGTGCCCATTATCCACCAGCATGGAGTGATCGGGTTGCTGCTGGCGGCCAACAAAGACACGGACTATGACGACTGGGATATGGACCTGATGGACATAATCGTCAGCTTCATTGCCCCGATCCTCAGCGCCAGATTGCAGCGGGACCGTCAGGAACAAAAGCGCCGCCAGGCCGAGCTGGCCCTGTCCCGGAGTGAGGAACGTTATCGAAGCCTGATTGAGACCATGAATGAAGGATTCGGGACGACTGATGAACATGGGCGAATCAGCTATGCCAACAACAATTTTTTGGAGATGTTGGGGTATTCTAAGGAAGAACTTATCGGCCGCCCCATTCTTAGCGTGCACGATGAAGAAAACCGGAAAATCGTGGAGGCCCAGTTTGATTCACGCCGGCAAGGTCTGAGCGGGACATATGAAGTGGCGTTGATCGCTAAGGACGGGCGGAAAGTTTATGCGATTGTTTCGTCGGCTCCGGCCTTTGATCAGGACGGCGGGTTTAAGGGTTCCGTGACGACCTTTACTAATATCACGGAACGCAAGAGATTGGAGGAGAGGTTGGAGACGGAACGCCAAAAGCTGTTCTCCCTTTTTGACCATCTGCCTCTCTTTGTTTATCTTCAATCTGCTGATTATTCAATTAGTTTTGCCAACAGGTATTTTCGGGAGCTTTTCGGTGAGATCGAAGGGCGGCATTGCTATGAACTCTTGCGCCGGAATGAGGGTCCTTGTGAAGACTGTACCACGGTAAAAGTATTTCAAACCAACCGGGAACAGGATAAGGAATGGACTAATACCCGGGACGGACGTATCTACCATGTTTTTGATTGTCCTTTTTCCGAGCTCGACGGCTCTCTCCGGGTCATGAAGCTGGGCATCGACATCACCGCCCGGAAACAGGCCGAAGAACAGATTCGGGAACTTACCCATCAATTGCTGAAAACTCAAGAAGATGAATGGCAGAGGATCTCACGGGAATTGCACGACCGGGTGGCCCAGGACCTGTCCGCCGTAAAAATAGGAATTGACACAATGGCCAATCGTTGGCCTGAAGCCCCATCCGATCTGCATCGGACCGCCGTGGCCTTGTCCAAGAGCCTCCAGATTGC
>JADFYA010000508.1 GCA_015233285.1 Deltaproteobacteria bacterium
TACAAAAACATTTCCTCATAATCCTTTTCTCCTTTCACTGATCTCAGTTAATGTTTCCCCCCCCGGGGTGTATCTTTACGCAGTGACCCCCCGGTCACCGCGTGGTCTACATCGGGACTATCAGCCGCTGCGGTATGCCCGCGGCTGATCTGGAGTGATTTTTTACCCAATATTTGGGAGCAGTATATTCATGGATTTGTTCTTGTCAAGATAAAAGTAACACAATAGTCGGGGTGATAGAGTCGATTGCCTAATTTTTTCGTCCGTCGGATACACAAGTTATTTTTTTCACAAATATTTCTTGGTGAAATGAAAAAAAATTAATAAGATTTCTTTTCGAAGTTCAATTAATGAACATAGCCGTGGTCTTGAAAAGCATGGGCCTACGACTGCACCTACACCCAATGTTTAACCGGGCTATTGACATCTGCAGATGAAACCAGGTAGTGTTATCATATATTGATATTTGCGGTCAGATTATCTTCCTTGCCTCATGGTGACTAGTTATGCGATTTGCCAAGACACCGGTCGGAGTTGATGCCGTCAAACCATTCGCCCTGGTCAAGTATTTTTCGTTCACCAGCTTCATTGTGATCATGCTGGGGGCCATTATCTTGACCTGGATTCTGAGCCATCGGGCCAGGATTTCCATCTTGGAACGATCTGAAGGGTATGCCCTGCTTTTGGCTGAAAATCTAAACCACCAGGTTTTTTTACAGTTTATCGTTCCGACTGTGTTTAAATTTGGGGAAATCAGTCTTCGGGAGGAAGTGCAATACGAACGGCTCGATAATATTGTCCGGGCCACTATTCACAGTTTTCATATTGACCGCGTGACGATTTTTGATTTAAAGGCGAGCATCGTTTACAGTACCGACAAGGCGCTGGTTGGTCAAGAAAACAAGGGTGGTCTCGATTATCAGGTGGCGTTGAAAGGGCGGCATTCATCTCGCCTGGTGTCAAAAGGCGGATCGATGTGGTTTGATTTCATCACCGTTGTTCAGGAGAAGAAGTTAATAACATATATTCCGTTACGCGCCGAAAAAGCTTTTTATAACTTGACGGGCCCCATCCTGGGCGTTTTCGAGATAACTCAAGATTTGTCCTCCGAGTATGAAGATGTGGTCAAAAATCAATATCTGATTTCCGGCGTTTCGCTTGGAATTATGATTATGGTTTTCATCGTGCTGCGGCAAATCGTGAAACG
This sequence comes from Deltaproteobacteria bacterium, assembly GCA_015233285.1. The sequence goes on from JADFYA010000508.1 coordinate 1,208, forward strand.
AGGCGAGACAATCATCGAACGGAGATCACAGGAACGTAAGAAATTAGAAGAACAGCTTAATCAAGCCGAACGCCTGGCCGGTCTGGGGCGGATGGTGGCCGGAGTCGCCCATGAGATTCGGACGCCACTGGGCATTATTCGTAGTACGGCGGAACTGCTTGGTAAAAAGATCAACAAGTACGAGCCCAATAACCGGCTGGCCGAGGTTATTGTTGAAGAATCCAGGCGATTGAATAATATCGTTACGGAATTTCTGGACTTTGCCCGGCCTCAAACGCCACGGCTGGCTCCCTGCAACGTCGAAAATGTCTTGGATAAAAACCTGTTTCAGTTAGCTTCGGAAATGGACTTGAGACAAATTATCCTTGAAAAGAAATATGTTGGCGGCGGTGTTAATATCATGGGAGACCCGGACCTGCTATATCGGGCGTTTCTTAACATTTTTAACAATTCCGTGGCCGCCATGCCCTCAGGCGGCCGGATCAACGTGACCACCACCGTCAAAAATGATAATCACGACAGCCTGTTTGAAGTGTGCATTACTGATACCGGAGAAGGAATCGATCCGGACATGATGAAAAGAATTTGCGACCCTTTTTTTACTACCAAAGAAAAGGGGACCGGACTGGGGCTGTCTATTGTTAAGAATATCCTGGACAGCCATGCTGCAGTCATTGATTTCCAAAGCCCGGTAGCGGAATCTTCCCCCCGAGGGACAAAAGTGATCATTAGCTTTCCTTTGGCCGACTTGCCCGGTGAAGCCGGAATCCCCAAGAAGGAATCAATTTAAGATAACATATATCCTTGCAGCCTATTTCGGTGAGTCTAGTATGGAAACCATCCTGGTTGTAGATGATGAAAAGAATTATCTAATCAATTTGGAAGCTCTTCTCTCAGAGGAGAGGGATTATGAAATCTTGACGGCGGAAAGCGGCACCCAGGCTTT
>JADFYA010000509.1:0-574 GCA_015233285.1 Deltaproteobacteria bacterium
AGTATCAGTCCCACTTAATGCAACTGCGGATACAGGGAAAACCTCATCGTTTAAGGCCGTGCTTGACCCGGAAATTGTCAACGTGCTGCTTGATGGGAAATATGCCGTTTGATCACCGGAAATGGTGACATTACTCGCATCCTTGATTACCTTGATAGCCCCTCGATTAGTCGCTGCCGCGGTATTCCCGATGAACTGGATTTGAGAACCATTAACGTGAGTCATCGTTATGGTAGAGATGGAATAGGATCCATCAACAAACTGGATAGTCACGGTCACGCCGGACCCTATTATATATCCGGCCAGATAGTTTAATGCCTGTTGTGGCGTGGCCCAGGGCGCCCCGACCAACCCGGTGCCTGTCGTATCTGAACCTGACGTAGCCACATAATAGGTCGTGTTGGCCGTGATTTTGGCCAGATGGCCGGAGTGTGGAGCGGCGGCAGTAATATGGGCGGAAATCACCCCATTGGCGGTGGTCATTTGTCCGGAAAGAGTCGCTATAGCCGAATCAATCTGCGGGTGGCTTAGCGCTTGCCCTGTTAAATGTGCCGATAGGGTAACCGCCGCGCTG
>JADFYA010000509.1:658-2152 GCA_015233285.1 Deltaproteobacteria bacterium
GGTGTCGGCCGTCTTGCTGGAGAGCGTGGCGGGGGGGGGGGCGGCCGCCGTAATATGGGCGGAAAGCATGCCAGTGTCGGTGGTCATTGGCCCAGAAAGAGTCGCGATAGCCGAATCAATCTGCGGGTGGCTTAGCGTTTGCCCCGTTAAATGTGCCGATAGGGTAACCGCCGCGCTGGCCGCACCAGTGTGCGGATTGGCCGCAGTAACATGGGCGGAAATGACCCCGTTGGCCGTGGTGATGGAGGAGTTGCTCGCAGTAATCTGGCCGGAGAGCGTGGCCAGTGCGCTGTCAATCTGCGGGTGGCTATTGGTTTGGTTGAGGGTATGAGTCGTTATTGTCCCACTTAAACTGGTGATGGCCGAATCAATCTGCGGGTGGCTAAGCGTTTGCCCCGTTAAATGTGCCGATAGGGTAACCGCCGCGCTGGCCGCACCAGTGTGCGGATTGGCCGCAGTAACATGGGCGGACAGATCGAACTTGATTGAGGTGATGGCCGAATCGATTTGATCATGGGTATTTGTCCCAATGGACGATAACCCCGTATGACTCCGAGATTTCAAATCAAATAAATTGATATCGCCCGGATCCTTAAGCGTGACCGTCTCGCCGCCGCTGAACATGGCTCTGACATTGTGTTCAATGGCATTCCCCCACAAGGCGACCTCATGGGCCAGGGCCGAGGCCTCCGCCGAAATGGCCGGGATGGCATGGGCCAGGTGGGTCTCTACTTCATGCTCGAATAGAGATTTACTATCATCGAAATTCTTGAGCCGGCATCGGTAGACGAAAATAAGAGCCACAGGGTAAGCGCCTGGAGTACCATTAAAAGCGTAATTACCCGCCACATCAAACGTTGTGGCCACTGCTGCCCCGGCCGCGGTAACGGGGCTCTCAGATGTAGGAAAACCATTAACAACTGTAGACAACGCCGCATCCACGCCATTCGCCCATTGGTCCATAACGAAGGCCGCTCCAGGGATGGATGTTGCGGCCGAAGCCGTAATGATTCCCGTTGTTCCTGCACTAATTTGTGTATACCAATGGGCGCGGACATAGGTCTCCTCCAGGCTGGTCACCCTTGAATTTAAACCGAGGTTGGCTTCATTGAGATCGAAGTTGATGGTATGGTCGGCGGTGTCTAGAGTGATGTCTAGCTTATCTGTGGCCGGCTTGAGATTGCGAAACCGCAGGGTCTCGCCGGATACGCTGTCAAAGGTGCCGACGCCGTTAGTCCCGATGTTGGTCCCATAGTTGATGGACCCCATGCCGGTGCCGTTGCCGGTCCCGCCGCCGGCGCCTCGTTTGGGTGGATTTACAAAAACACCGAGATTCACAGAAGCCCCCCTGGTTACTGGTTTCTAATTGCCGGTCAATGTCATTGACTTAAGGGTAGGGTCATCGGATCCTATTCTAATAAATGGTTAATTCCGATGAAGCCCTGAAAGGGCGCGCTAGGTTAGCCCAGGGCAACGCCCTGGGTAGGGGTGGCG
>JADFYA010000050.1 GCA_015233285.1 Deltaproteobacteria bacterium
CATTACGAAAACATCCAGGGGTAACCCCCGGCTGACTTCGAGCATGTATTCAATCCCCGGCAGCCCCAGGACATTGGCGATCTCGTGGGGGTCGCAAAAAACTGCTGAAGTTCCGTGGGGTAACGCCGCCTTAGCCAGTTCCGGAGGCGCCAACATAGAACTTTCCAGGTGCAGATGGCCATCCATAAAGGCCGGGGCCAGGAATTTGTCCTGCACATCAATGATCCGGTCGGCTTTATAATTGCCGAACCCGACCACCACCCCGTCATAAACGGCCAAATCAACCTGGTCCACTCGGCCGGAAAAGACATTGACCAACCGGCCGCCACGGAATGCTAGATCTACCGGGCGGTCTCCCCGGGCGGCCTCTATTCGTCTATTGAGTGTTTCAGCGTCCATTTATCCACCAAAAAACGAAACCTGCATGTTCTTACCGCAATATCGTGTTGGCTCACGATTTGGAGGCCCCACCATGGTCTTGATTGATCTGATTTATCTGCTGACGGATCAGGTCAGCGTCTAATGAATCGGCTTGCGTTTTCAGCATTTCTTCATACATTTTGAGGGCCTCGGACCAGTTTCCGCCCTTTAACAAAACTCGCGCCTTACTCAGCCGAGCCTGGTCTTTAACATAACTGTCCGGGACAGACGCAGCACGTTCGTAGTATTCGGCCGCATCCTTATATTTAGCCAGAGCCTCATAACAATACCCTAGACTGTTGTAGGCCAGGAGTCGAAAGTCGTTATCGTCGGATCCCACTTTGTTCAAAAAAATTTGATAATTCTCCGCCGCCCGGTCATAATTCTTCAGGTTGAATTGGACATTGCCCGCCTGAATTAAGGCCAGTGCAATAACCCGGGATCGGGGATAATCCTTCACCAACTGTTCAAATTTAGCTAAAGCCTGTTTATAAACGGCTTCATCATTGCTCGGAAGGGCCTGCTCCAAGCCGGCGTTTCCTTCATTATATAGAACCATAGCCCGGTTATTCATCATATTCGTATAGCCTCTGACCACTAAGACCAGGGCCAGGACAACGACTATAACCGCAACTCCCACCATGGCCTTTTTCTGATGGAACGCTAAAAAGTCGATGGTTCTGGAAGTCAGAGTTTGAAACTCATCTGGGGCCTTAACCAGATCTTTTCGGGTGATCCTTTTCTTGATCATGAATACTCCCATCCTCAAAATTGACAGGTAAATCTCGGCTGGTGTTGCCCGCCTGAGCGTTTGTCATCACCGTTCTCAATACTCGGTGGTGAGACCGGAATTATCAAAGAATTGCGGCCTGGTCAAGCTTTTTATTGTTCCGGGGGATCCTGGTTAGTTCACCCGGTTACCAGGACGCTCACCTAAGTCAATGTGGCGCCAGGCCATTCGAGCGGCACCCAATGTACCGGCATCATCTCCTAAAATACCTTTCAGGAGTTTCAAGTTTTCTGGAGGCAAAATGTGAGATCGACGTTTGATCTCTTCCCGCATCGGCCCGATAAGCAGGTCGAAGGCACCGGCCATGCCACCGGAAAAAGCGATCATTTCCAGGCCCAGAAGATTGTACAGGTTAACCGCGGTCAAGCCCAAAACCTGACCAACGCGTTGAAAAACTTGGTTAGCCAGGGCATCTCCTTTAAACGCGGCCGTGGCTATTATTTCCGCAGTGAGCCGATCCCCATTTTCATTGATCAGGTTTTCCAGCACCGGACTGCCGCCTTGAGCTAACATTTCGGAGGCCATCCTGACAACACCGGTAGCCGAAGCAATCGTCTCAAGGCAACCCGTGTTGCCACAATTACATAACCACCCTTCTGGATCTACAGTGATATGCCCGATCTCTCCCGCACAGCCAAACGGGCCGGACCAGACCCAGCCATCCAGAATCAGGCCCCCGCCGATTCCCGTGCCCAGGGTCATGACCAAAAAAGACTGGAAAGTGCGGCCAACACCCAGCCAGCCTTCTCCAAAGGCCGCCATGTTAGCGTCATTTTCCACCACGACCTGGTAGCCGGTCATTTCAGAGAGGCGCTCGGCCAGCGGCACGTTACGCCAACCAGTCAGATTGGGGGAGACCATGACCACTCCGGCCCTGGCATCGATGGCTCCGGCCACAGCCAGTCCCACCGCCCGAATCCGCCAACCTTGATCAGCCTGAATGAACGATGTCAGCTCATTAGCCAGGCGAGATATCACCGCATCCGGACCCTCATTGGCCCGGGTGGCGATCTTCCGGTGATCAAGGATCTGCCCTTCCCGGTCAATCACGGCTAACTTGATGTTAGTCCCGCCAACATCAATACCAAAAACACATTCCATTGTCTGGGTGGCTCCACTGCTGGAAAAAATAGACGAAGAAATTATGCCGTCGATCTGTCAGGTTACCAAATTATTATCCCCCTTAACGGGGGATGATAAACCAACTGATACAGATAAATCAAATACGTCATATCCGGTAGTTAATCACCCCGTGCAGCCCCGCAGGGCCTGTCGGCAGACGGGATTCCGAGGCGAAAAAACAATTTTACCTTACTCCAAGGAGAAGATTTTTTTCACATCGATAAGCGGCACTTCCTCGTTATTGTCAAGTTTGACTTTGCCGGAGATAATCTGGTTGACGGTCGCAAATTCCCCTGAGATAACTTTGTATCGCATGGAATCGGGCTCCTGCCAAATAAACAAAGCTCGATACTGGCCTTCATGCATCAGGAAAACAATCCCATTAACCCTGGTCATGTCATTTGGATCAAAGTCAGCGATCAAACCTTCCGGAATAATCACCCGAGGAATAACCAAATCCTTTAATTCGGCTTTGCTCATTTCAGCGATGGGACCGATGAAGTCTTTGTTTAGATTTCCAAACAACGGTTTGATATCTTTTAACATGATATAATCGCGAGCCGACAGGGTCTTGGCCTTGCCTGGGGATATTTTCACCTCTCGAATAAATGATTCTGCAGGCAAGGCAAATATTCCCGTCCCCAGCGCGGCCAGACGAACCTCAGCCGGAAACCCGGTCGGCTCTTTGGCCACAGATTTTTCGGCAACTTGTCCGCCATCCAAATCGCTGGGGCGGTTTTCTTCCCCCTCCAGGATAAAATCGAGACTACTTTCGGAAGAATATGGTGGTCCAAGTCGTTTGTCGGTTTCCGTCACATCATCATGTCCCTGGTAGCCTGGGGATAATGGGTCATCGGACAACTTTGAGTCAAACAGGGGCGGAGGAAAGGAAAAGCCTGAATTATCCAGCGGCAGATCTTCCTTGACCCGGTCCAGGTACTCGGCCATGGCTTTAATGGGATCATATAGGCTGTATACATACCGTCCCAAGGACAGCAGCCGATCTTGATCCGGGATATCCGCGGGCACTACCCCAGCAACCGGAGTTGCCGCTGGTACCGAGGCACACACCTGGGTTCCGGCCTGCATGGCAAAAACAGCTTTAGGCAAGCGCTCGATCAGTTCCCCGACCAGGTATATGGCGGAAGCAATCTCAGTTTGTGTTTTTTCCAGGTAGGAATACAGTTTTCTCAACTGAGGCGCGGCGCCCAGCTTTTCTTTAAGCGGTTCCAATCGACCGATGTTTTTTTCAAGTTGTTGAAAACCAGCTTGCAAAGAGATGACTACGTCCTCTATGGAATCCGAAGTAATATGTGTGGCCGGCATGGCGCCTCCAGCCCCAAGAATGGGAGGTTCGGACGGTTTCACTTCTTTTCGCCTGGCCGGTTTGACCGGCGGAGACTCTTTTTGTATGAGGAGTTCTTGCACCACCGGGGTAACCGGGCGAATAATTTCAGGGCTAATTTCCTCCTCCAGCCTCATTTCCACGACGGTGGGTTCAGGCGGGACGGCCCCAAAAGCCGGAGGTTCTTCAACTGCCATGGGGTCGATGACTGCAGACGGAGAAGGTAACTCGGGTTCCGGCGGCGGCCCAGGTTGTTGAGCAATTAGCGGACTTTGCTCCAATATGAGAGTCACATTAACTAACGACACGGGCTCTTCAGGAGGTATGGGGACCTCATCCGCCATAGGCAGTAATTGCGGGGGTGGTAATTCTGATTCAAGTTCTTGAAGAAAATCAAATGGTTCCATACCGGAATCGGTATCAGTCTTAGGTTCCGGAAAAGAAGCCTGAGGTTCTCCCTCATCAAAGACCATTTCAAGCCCCATGGGCATCTCTGCCGGCGGTTCGGTCGATTCCTGAAACGCTGGACGGGACGGGGTAGGCATGTCGAACGGTGTCTGGTCGAAGTCCTTTTCTTGGACATCTAGCTGAAGCGACGGCAGTTCTTCTGCAATTTCTCCAACAGCTACTTCCAACCCAGCCGCAGCCTGACGCGGAATCACCTGGGGGCGGGCCTCCGGCGTAACTTTGGCCGGCCCGGCTGGTTTTACCTGGCTAGGCTCCGGCATGGCCGCTCTTCTTTTTTGGATTTGATCCGCCTCCAGCTTGACTTTCCGGAATTGTCTGGAGAGCTTGTTAACTCTTTTTATTATTTCCTCATCAGATATTTTCTCCCTGGTCAAGGTTTCCAATTCCTGAAGTGCGCTACGGAGAAATTGGATGGCGGAGACAGGAGTTTCAGCCCCCGTTGCTTTCAGAAAGCTCAAAACATTGATGATCATTTTCAGGACATTAAAAATATCTTGTCTGGCCGATAAGGGATCCTTCAGCAGGCGGGCTTGCGTTAAGGACTTGGAGATATTCTCCGGACTGATCTCCCACTCCAGACTGAGCAGACAAGCCTTGAGTTCTTCCAACGAGATGGCCTTGGGTCTTGTTTTTTTGGCCGGCGTCACCTGTGGGGCATCAGTCACTAGAGGTGCCGCCGCAACTATTTTGGGTGGTGCAATCGGCTGCGCTTCAGGTGGCCCGGGGGGTTGGGGCGGAGTGAGTTGTGCCGGAATAAAGAGAGTATCAATGGCTCGATCAATTTGTTCTTCAAGACTGAGTGGTGATGGCGATACCTCGGCGGCGGCTCCTTGTTGGGATTCCGGCCGGCCGGTTTTAGAGTCTGGTTTCCCGTATTCTTTGACCTTAGCCATTCTTCCGGATGCAGTAGAATCGAAGTCCGGCTTTTTATCTGAGACCAATTCAGCTTCCAGGTCGATACCACCGACCGGGACAAAAAGACGGTCGATGGCGTTCTCTATGTCTTTTTCCATGGCCTCCAGATCAAAGCCTTCTGGGGTAGTTCGATCTTTGGTCATAATTTCTCACTTTTTGGAGGCATTGTCATTTGCCAGGCAGGCTGCCTTAGACTATTAAAATAAATAATTAGATCATCTCAAGCGATTAGTTGCAGGAAAACATTCGAGTTTGGTACCGGGACGCAAATCGACGGAATTCGATGGAATTGGCAACAGCGCCCCAGTTAACAGATTGCGACTGGATTTTCCGAGCCAACCACTTCAACCGGGCCGCACCCTTGGCCGGCCGGGTTGACCTAACGCTTTAGCAGTTTTTCATGAACTTGTTTTACGGTGATTTTGCTTATTTCTCTTAATGTCTCAAACACCCCGGTTCCTTTGATGGCACTGCCCGGAAAAGACGGAACATGCAACTGACTATTCAAGTCTTCGTCAAGTTCTTCAATGGTCATAAGAGGGATCTCGCCATCGGCCAAGTCCCTTTTGTTATATTGTAGAACTAAAGGAATCCGGGTCATATCCAGGTTTTCGCCTTTGAGATTTTCCTCTAAGTTGGCCAGGCTTTCTAAATTGTTGGCCCGCCTGACTCGTAGGGAGTCTGCCACGAAAACCACCCCATCAACACCCTTTAACACTAGTTTCCGACTGGCATTATACATTACTTGCCCGGGAACAGTGTAAAGCTGGATTTTAATACTCATGTTGTGGATTGATCCCAAGGACAGGGGAAGGAAATCGAAAAAAAGTGTCCGATCACCTTTAGTATCGATGGATACCATTTTCCCCCGGACATTTTCGGTCATGGCCTTGTGAATATACAGAAGGTTGGTGGTCTTGCCGCCTCTTCCGGGACCATAATAGACTATCTTGCACTGAATTTCTCTTTTGCTGAAATCGATAAAGGCCATTTTTTCAGCTCTCTACTCTTTGAAGTATTTCCTGGAGTTTTTTGATCGTCTTCTCCACTTTCAACCGGATTAACCCCAGGGAGACTTCTTTACCAAATAGGGTAATCAAGATGTAGTTCTCGCCCACACTGGTGAAGTGGATATTCTCATGACGGCCCTTGTGAAAAAGCAGGGAGAACTCTTCCTCTCCGATAATTCTAGCAATTTCAGCAGTTGCCCCAAAGTTGGCGGCAGACAAAGCGGCCAGCGAGACGACGTCCAACGTCATGGGATTTCCGCAGTTAACGATCAGATTAGCCGCCCGGTCAATCAGCAAGACGCAATCAGCGCCCTCGCGGACAAGATTTTCGCTGATGCACTTGTACATTTCTTCAATATCTCTTTTAGATAAGACCAGATCCACGTTTCCCTCCGGGGTAAGACGGTCCCGATATATTGGCATTGAATCATATTTGTTTGCAGTTTGGCCGCGGCAGGTCCAACTTGGCTTAAATTATCATAACAGGTTGACTCTTCGTCAAAATATAGCCTGCCGACCCTGACGGACGCATTGATGATATTGACGTTTGGTCTATCAATAACGTTTTGCAATTCTACCATGAAAAGTCAACATGTCAATCATAAAGATTCAATCCCTGCCGATTTAAAATGACTAATCACCCAAAGTCATCTTGGGTCTATTTAGACATCGCAAATATCAAGGAAGGCCGGCCGGCAGTAAAATAATATAATTTGAACCGTTATAATCGGCACGGTTATGATGACATGGCTGCCGGTTACTCGGTGCTTGTCGTCTGTGACCGGTAACCGGTAACAAGCAATCAGCAATCAGCAGGTATTCGCGGAAGCGTCGGTTATGGCCGTGCCTAAGGATATCTGCCGGTCATGGATGATTTCAAAAAGGCCCGGCTACGATTGCCCCTCATTCCACAACTCTTTTTACTGAGATTATTTTCTTGTTTTTTTTCAGCTCGTTGAAGACATTCTCCAAATGCTTTAAGTCGAGTACTTCTATAAATAGTTTTATCATTACCTTATTGTCATCCGTGGCGTGCATGTCGGCTTCTCTCACATTAGCCTCAGAATTGCCCAGCGCCGCGCCGATAATAGTCAGAAGGGATTTGTCCCGTTGAGCCATGACCTGCAATTGCACCGGAAACATCTCCCCCTTATCCAGGTCCCAGGTAACTTCAATCAGCCTGTCCCGTTCCACGTAGCTTAGGGAGGAACAGCCTTTCTTGTGGATAGTCACGCCTCTCCCGCGGGTTATGAAACCGACGATATCTTCGCCTGGAAGCGGCCGGCAACAATTCCCATGCCGGATCAACATATTATCCACGCCTTTAACTGTGACGGCGTCCTTTCCCTTCTTGGTGATTTTCCGCACCATTTTGTCGAAAAGAAGGCCAACCACGTTTGACTTGGCCGCCGGTTCTTCTTTCGGGACAAGACGGCCAACCAGTTGCCGGGCGGTGATCTTGCCGTAGCCCACGGCAGCCAACAGGTCTTCTACGGTAACGTAGGACAATTCCTTGGCCAGACTGAGCAGTTCATCGGTTTTCAATAACTTGCTTAACGACAAATTGTGGCTGCGAAACTCCTTCTCACAAATCTCCTTACCTAAGGCGACGCTTTTCTGACGTTCTTGAGATTTAATCCAGTTTCTAATTCTGTTCCGGGCCTTGGTCGTCTTTATTATTTTCAGCCAGTCTTTGCTGGGGGTCTGATTGAGAGACGTTAACACTTCGACCATATCCCCATTCTTAAGCTCGTATTTTAACGGCACCATTCGGCCATGCACCTTGGCCCCGATGACGTGCTGCCCGACTTCTGAGTGGATGGCATAGGCAAAATCTATGGGAGTCGCGCCCCGTGGGAATTGCTTGACCTCTCCTTTCGGAGTAAAGACATAGACTTCTTCGGGAAAAAGATCAACCCGGACGGAATCTAAGAACTCCTGTGGATCCTTCACTTCCTGCTGCCATTCGAGCAGTTGGCGCAACCAGGCAAAGCGCTGGCCATCAGCCTCAGTCATCCCTCTGCCGTCTTTGTACCTCCAGTGGGCGGCGATACCTTGCTCATTCACCCGGTGCATTTCTTCCGTCCGGATTTGCATCTCCATCCGCTCGGCATAAGGCCCCACCACCGTAGTGTGAAGTGACTGATACATATTGGCTTTGGGAATTCCAATGTAATCCTTGAATCGGCCGGGGATTGGCTTCCAGAGCGAGTGAACCACTCCCAAGGCTTCATAGCACTCTTTTACCGTCTCAAACCTAAGTCGAAAAGCTATCAGATCATAGACCTGGTTAAGATAGATGTTTTGGGCCAACATCTTTTTGTGGATGCTGTAAAGATGCTTATGTCGGCCGCTAATAACACATTTCAGCCCATGTTCCTCCATGGCCTTGATGATGATGCCCTTGACCTCCTTGATGTAGGAGTCCATCCTGGCCGAGTTTTGGGCGATGCCTTCTTTTATTTTTTTGTAGGCCTCCGGCTCCAGATAAAAAAAGGACAGATCCTCAAGCTGGGCCTTTCTTTCGCCCATTCCTAATCGTCCGGCCAGGGGGGCATAAATATCTAATGTCTCTTGAGCGATGCTCCGCTGTTTTTCCGGAGATTGAAAACCCAGGGTGAGCATATTGTGCAATCGGTCGGCCAGCTTGATCAGAATGACTCTTATGTCGTTAGCCATGGCCAGAATCATTTTACGGATGTTCTCGGCCTGGCGTTCATGCTTGCTGGCGAATGACATCAAACTGATCTTGGTCACCCCATCGACCAAATTGGCTATTTCATCGCCAAATAACGACTTGATCTCCTCCAACGTCGTTTTTGTGTCTTCCACCGTGTCGTGAAGCAATCCGGCGGCGATGGTGGCCACATCCATCTTCATGTTAGCCAAAATATTAGCCACTTCCAGCGGATGGGACAAATAGGGCTCGCCGGACAGCCGGACCTGTCCATCGTGGACCTGGGCGGAAAAAATGTAGGCCCGCTCTACTGTTTCCGTGTCCGCATTGGGGTGATATGATAATACTTGATCAACAATGTCCGGAAATCTAAGCATGAGGTTTCACGATCCAGATCATCCCGCAGGCCCGTGTAGGCGGGTTGCGGGCAATGTCGTTAAGTTAGTGACCTTAGGTTGCGGGGCAGGAGTTACGGGTTCAGACAGATGTCGTTATAGAACAATCTGTTGGATCAATAGGAGCGAAGCATCCAATCCAATATTCCATCAGAGATCGTTGAGCGACTGGTCAATGGCCGTGAGCGCGGCCTCGATCTGGTCCATTTCATTCCTGATTCGTTCCTTGATCTCGTCAATCACCTGATTTAATTTAACTAATTTTGTTTCTTTGGTTCTCCGGTCCCGCATTTCCACCGACTGTTCTTGCAGTGCCTTCGGGCCGATGGTTATCCGAACGGGTATGCCGACCAGATCTGCGTCTTTGAATTTGACTCCAGGGCGATCATCCCGGTCGTCCAGCAAAACATCGAACCCGGCCTCAACCAGCCGGTGGTATAACTCATTAGCCGCAGTCCAGACTTCGCCCGGTTTAATACTTACGGGTAAGATCAGCACCTGGAAAGGAGTCAGGGGCATAGGTCAAATGATTCCGTCGGCATCATGGTTTTGTTCCACCGAGGCGGCCATAGTCCGCCCTACCCCAATCCCATAACACCCCATGACAGCGGGTCGTTCTTTGCCTTCAGCATCCAGAAAGGCCGCTTTCATGGCGCTACTGTACTTGGTGCCCAACCGAAATACATGTCCCACCTCAATGCCTCTGGAAAAAACCAGACGTCCGGCGCAATCCGGTTTGGGACACGGAGCCCCTTCCTCGGCCATTCGGATATCGGCGAACCCGGCTATTTTCACGTCCCTGGAGATATTGACGTGCTTAAAATGATAATCCTTTTTGTTGGCGCCCATGACCACATCGGACATTCCTTTAACGGAATGATCGGCGTAGATCGGGATAGACAACCCGACCGCTCCGGCGAATCCGGTGGGCGCCCCGGTCGCTTCGACAACCACTTGCTCATCAGCCAGATCCAGGGTATTGGCCCCCAGATAGGTCCGCAGCTTAGCCGGGCTGATCTCATGGTCACCCCGGACCAGGGCGGCCACCGGACCTTTGTCGGTACTGAAAATGATGGTTTTGACTAAATTCCGGGGCTGAATTTGGAGGAATAAAGTGACTTCTTCCACCGTTTTCCGACCGGGCGTAAGTACCTCTTCAAATCCGGCGGACAGATTTTCCTCTCCGGTGTCGGCGTCCCCAGGGACCGAGGCCATTTCCGCCTTTTCCAGATTAGCCGCGTATCGGCAATGGGAACAGTTGACCACGGTGTCTTCGCCGGTATCGGCCAACACCATGAACTCATGAGAAAAATTGCCTCCGATACTGCCGGTGTCGGCCTCTACGGCCCGGAACCTCAGTCCGCACCGGGCAAAAATCCGACTATAAGCCCGGTACATGGCCCGGTAAGACACGGCTGCTGATGCTTCGTCCACGTCGAAACTATAGGCGTCTTTCATGATGAATTCCCGCCCCCGCATCAACCCGAACCTGGGCCGGATTTCATCCCGAAATTTACTCTGAATCTGGTACAGGTTAATCGGTAATTGCCGATAGGAACGAATTTCTCCCCGGATCAAGTCCGTGATCACTTCTTCATGGGTCGGGCCAAGACAAAACTCGTGATCGTGTCTATCCTTAATCCGGAGAAGCTCCCGGCCATAGTGTTGCCAGCGACCGCTTTCCTCCCACAGCTCCCGCGGCTGCACAAAAGGCATGATGATTTCCTGGGCTCCGGCTGCGTTCATCTCCGCTCGGATGATTTGCTTAAGTTTGGCTAAGACCCGCGTCCCTAAAGGCAAATAAGTATATATGCCGGCGGCCAACTTGCGAATCATGCCGGATCTCAACATTAATTGATGACTGACCACCTCTGCTTCAGCCGGTCGTTCTTTCAGCGTGGGGAGATATAGTTGCGATAATTTCATTGAACTTCCCTTTCCACTTGTTCCACCAAGACCTGGAGTAAATCCTTTTCGTCAAATTTCTTGATCACCTTACCGGCCTTGAACAGGGTGCCCTGTCCTCTCCCGCCGGCCACACCCAGAGCGGCGGATTTCGCCTCTCCCGGTCCGTTGACCACGCAACCCATGACGGCGATTCGCAACGGGGCGGTAATATGGGCCAGCCCCTTGGATACCTCCTCGACCAGGCCAAAGAGGTCGATTTCACATCGGCCACAGGTGGGACAAGAAATTATTTCCACACCTCGATGCCTGATATCTAAGGCCCGCAAAATTTCATATCCGGCCATCACCTCTTCCACCGGATCACGGGTTAGGGACACCCGAATGGTGTCACCGATTCCTTCGCCCAATAACGTCCCGATGCCCAGGGCCGACTTTATGGCCCCGGCCAGCAGTCCCCCTGCCTCTGTCACTCCCACATGTAATGGATACGCGGTTTCTTGGGTCATCAACCGGTACGCCGCGACCGTAGTTAATACATCGGATGACTTTAACGATATTTTTATATCATAAAAGTTTTCCTTTTCCAATATGACGACGTGCCTGAGCGCGCTGGCCGTCATCGCTTCCGGTACGGGCCCGCCATAAGTGGCCAGCAGGTCTTTTTCCAATGACCCCGCGTTTACTCCTATCCTGATGGGAATGCCCCGGTCCCTGGCCGCGTCGGCGACTTTCTTGATTTTTTGGCGAGTTCCAATATTTCCCGGATTGATTCTTAACCCGGCCACCCCCGATTCAATGGCGATTAAAGCCAGGCGGTGATCAAAATGGATATCGGCAATCACCGGAATCGGGCTTCTCTTAATAATGGCGGCCAATGCCTTGGCGGCATCCTCATCGATCACGGCAGACCGAATGATCTCACATCCGGCTGCGGCCAGCCTGTCGATTTGGGCGGAGGTCGCGTCCACATCCCGGGTGTCGGTTTTGGTCATGGACTGGACGGAAATGGGCGCATCACCTCCCACTGGAACCGGTCCGACATGGACCTGTCTGGTTTGGCGGCGGATGATCTTTTTCACAATTGATTATATCCTTGCTATACAAAAAATTATCGAAACAGCCGGACGGCATGACCACCCTGACCTTTTGCCGTGTCAAACCTGCTGCGGCAGGGCCCCGAACGGCCGGAAAGTAGACGGTATTATGTATAACTAACATCATTTGTTATCAAAATGCAAGCCATCTTTATGGCTTTTTGTAACTCCACCGTATCGTGGCCTTTTTTTTGAGGTTCTCGTTTAAGCCTTCCTGATTCATTCGCGACTTTAATGATGAAACTTATTGATTATCGGTTGAACGGCTGAGTGAATAATAGTATAGTGCCAAAGTGTATTAATCTCTGCGCTGGTGGTCTGATAAAAAATATTTAAATTATAATTAGTTACTGTCCAGGATTTCTTTTCTGGACCACCGCCGCTCCAAACCGGTCCTAAAATTATCGAGGACATATGGGCTCGTAACCGCAGCCAGGCGACTTGATTCGACAAAATCACTCGTGCCTTTCCCCTCAGGCGGCCGGATAGCCTAACATCATCTAATTTTCAAATCATGTTAATACATTAACATCAATACTAAGGAGATCCTAATGAAAAACCTAAAACTGTCACTAAGAATCGGCCTGGGATTTGGGGTGTTGATCGCCATCACACTAATTCTTGGGATCATGGCTAGTTGGAATATGAATAACGTAGGCAAGCAATCCATAGAACTGGCTCAACAGTTCATACCCGAAACGACTGTCGCTGATGACGTGGAAAAATTGTCTTTAGAAACTATGTACGGTGTTCGAGGGTACGCCTTGAGCCAGAACGAAAAATATCTCAAAGAAGGATTGGCCTCTTTGGCCAAGGTTAAAAAAGCCTTGGAGGATGGTAAAAACCTGGCTAACAAGTACCCAAACCTGGTGAAACTGCGGGAAGGCGTGGCTGGAGCTGAGGAAAAGATCAAGGAATATGAACGCCTGATCAATGCGACAGTGTCGAGTCAAAAAGCTATCGCCGATATCCGCCAGCGGGCCAATGCCGCGGCTAAGAAATTCATGGATAATTGTTCGGCTTACGAAGATATTCAACGAGCTGCCTTTGACAAGGAGATCAAGGCCGCCGAGAAACCGGCCAAGCTCCTGGAGCGGTATCAAAAGGTCAATGAAATAAATGACGTTATTGAAGCCGGCCATCACGTCCGAGTCGCCAACTATAAGACTCAAGCTACTGATAACATTCAGTTCGTACAAGATGGGATGAAGGATTTCGAGATCATTTTTAAGAATCTGGACGAAATGAAGGCGGCTACACATCAAGAACAGAACCTGCGGCTCCTCCAGGAGGCCCGCGTTGGAGCTGAGGAATATAAAACAACTATATCTGATTATATAAAAACCTGGCAAGAATTGGAGGAGGTGAACAAAAAAGGAAACGACGTGGCCTATGAAGTGTTGAAACTGGCCGCGGAGACTTCTCGAGGCGGCACAAATGAGACGGTCACCCGAGCGGATAACGCAGTCGCGGCCATGTCTTCGGCGTCAATTATTATGAACGTCGGCCTGGTCATCGCGGTGATTCTTGGGATTATTATCGCCACACTGATTGCCCGAGGCATTATTAATCCGATTCGTCAGGCTGTCGGCTTAGCCAATGCCATTGCCGCCGGGGATCTGACCAAAAGGCTGAACCTGGACAGACAAGACGAAATTGGAGAGATGTCCCGTTCTTTGGACCAATCCTGCGATCAACTGGCCGCTCTAATCAAACAAATTCAGGACAACGCCAAGGCCCTGGCCTCCCAGTCGGAAGAGCTTTCAGCCGTTTCCTCAACCCTGGTCGCCAATTCTGAAGAGATGACCACTCAGGCCAATAATGTCGCCGGGGCCACGGAACAGATGTCCTCGAATATAAACACCATGGCCTCCGCGGCAGAAGAGATGAGCGTCAA
>JADFYA010000510.1 GCA_015233285.1 Deltaproteobacteria bacterium
CTCAATGCCATTATCGGCTTTTCCGAGGTGCTGCTGGACAAATACTTTGGCGAATTGACCCCGAAGCAAGAAGAGTTTATCGGCGATGTCCTGGCCAGCGGCAATCACTTGCTATCCTTGATTAACGACATCCTCGATCTGTCTAAGGTCGAAGCCGGTAAAATGGACCTGGATATAACCGAGTTTTCCATCCGGGAACTGTTGGAGCACAGTTTGGTCTTGGTTAAGGAAAAAGCCTTCAAGCACGGCATCAGCTTGCGTTTTGACGGAGAAGACCAAATCCCCGCGTTAATCCGGGCGGATGAAGCCAAGATAAAGCAGGTGCTGTATAATCTTTTGTCCAACGCCGTCAAATTTACCCCGGACGGAGGCAACGTCACTTTAAAAGCCAGGTTGCGTAATCATTGTATTTCTATATTATCAGAAGAAGCGGCTGCCCAATCCACGCCGGAAATCGAAATCAGCGTTACCGATACCGGCATCGGCCTGGATCAAGACGATTTGAGAAAAATTTTTGATGAATTTTATCAGGTTCAGCATGGGCTGGTCAGCAAAACGCCTGGAACCGGGTTGGGCCTCCCCCTGTCAAGAGGATTTGTGGAACTACAAGGGGGCAAAATTTGGGCTGAAAGCGCTGGATTGGGCCGGGGGGCCAGGTTCTGTTTCACCCTCCCGGTGAATCTCCCATGACGGGTTGCGGGTTGTAGGCGATGCCGTTAAACGATTATGCTTGCCTTGATCAACCCGGCATTATATAATAAAAATATAATTTAAAATTATTGCTTTAGACTACCAAATATCTCATTGTTCGCCCCAATAATATAGATATGATTCACGCGAACAATGTCGACCCAAAAGAACATCTATCTAAAATGGGAGCCTGGTCAATGGAAGCCCCAAAAAAAGTCCTGGTCGTGGATGATGAAGACCGCAATTTGCGTCTGATGGAGGCCATGCTTATCCCTCTAGGGTATGAGGTCTACCTGGCCGCAAATGGCGAAGCGGCATTATCCGGGGTCAAGGACAATCCCCCAGATGTTATACTGCTCGACATCATGATGCCCAAGATGGATGGATTCGAGGTGACTCGGCGAATTAAAAGCGACGAGGAGACCAGGTTCATTCCCATCGTCATGGTTACCGCCCTGAAAGACGTTGAAGACCGGGTCAGGGCCCTGGAGGCCGGAGCGGACGATTTTTTGACCAAGCCGGTGGATAAGGTGGAACTCCGGGCCAGGGTTCGCTCATTGTTGAAGGTCAAAGCCTACAATGATCATATGAGAAGCTACCAGCGGCAACTGGAACAAGAGGTCGCCCACAGAACGGAACAACTGGAGCAGGCCTTTAAACGAATTAATATGGCCTCGTTGGAGACCATCTTCATCTTGTCCCGGGCCGCCGAGCACAAAGATGAAGACACCGGCTCACATATCAGGCGGATGGCCAATTATTCAGCCGCTGTGGCTAGAAAAATGGGGCTGCCCGACCGCACCGTGGAGGCGATTCTGTATGCCGCACCCATGCATGACGTGGGCAAAATCGGAATCCCTGACGGTATCCTGCTGAAACCGGCCAGACTGACCTATGAAGAATGTGAGATCATGAAAACCCATACGACCATCGGGGGCCATATCTTGACCACGTCCCTGCCCGGTTTTCTGCAGTTTGGCAAGGTGATTGCCATGACTCACCATGAGAAATGGGACGGCGGTGGTTACCCCCTGGGGTTAAAGGGCAAAAAGATCCCCCTGGCCGGGCGCATCGTGGCCATTGCCGACGTGTTTGACGCCTTGACCTCCAAGCGTCCCTACAAGGAACCGTTTTCTTTAGAAAAATCTTACGGCATCATCAGCGAAGGCCGGGGCACCCATTTTGATCCGGACGTAGTTGATGCCTTTTTTGGCATTAAAGAGGAAATTTTAGCCATTAAGAACATGTATAAAGACGATGAAGAAAGCATCTTTTTGCAGACCGTCCGCCGGTTGTCCAGTGCCGGGGCTTGCCCGGTGATACCCGAAATGGGCTCCTAACAGAGGTCCCCCACCGGCGGGGCGGCTAAAACCCAAAAGTCATCGGTTAGTCGAAGGGTGATTCGCTCCAGGCCCCTCACCAAAGCGGATCGTCTCTTTCGGCTGTCGGGTGATTGAT
>JADFYA010000511.1 GCA_015233285.1 Deltaproteobacteria bacterium
GTTAGAAAGATTATATCCGAAAGTCTGGCCCATTCAGGAAAGGCGCCGGTTTACAGCCTAGTCGGGCCGGAGTTGATGCTGACCATTTATGGCCAACCGTCTCCGCACAAAAATAAGCGAACCTAATAACCTGTATAGAAGGGATGATCATGCTTATCGTTCACGTTTTTGTCCAGGTCAAGGATGATCAGATTGAGTCGTTTAAGGCGGCGACCAAGGAAAACGCCGGCCACAGCGTGCTGGAACCGGGGATAGCCCGATTTGATGTCATCCAGCAGGCCGATTCCCCCGATCGTTTCGTCCTGGTGGAGGTCTATCGCACGCCCGATGACCAGGCCCGGCATAAGGAGACCGCCCATTATCTGAAATGGCGCGACACCGTGGAAAGCATGATGGCCGCGCCACGCCAATTCGTCAAATACACAAATATCTTTCCAGACGACAATGGTTGGGGTTAGCCATGCGCTTTGAATTTGCCACGGCCGCCCGGATCATCTTCGGTCCCGGCGCGATCAAGGACGCGGCCCCCTTGGCCCACGACTGGGGAGATAAGGCCCTGGTGGTTACGGGCAGCTCCGGCGAGCGGGCGACTCCGCTTCTGGATGCCCTGAAGTCCCACGGAATTTCGGTCACGGCCTATCCCGTCTCGGGCGAGCCGACCACGGACACCGTCTTGACCGGCACGGCCCTGGCCAGGGAGATGGGCTGCAATGTGGTCCTGGGGCTGGGTGGCGGCAGCGTCCTGGATACCGGAAAAGCCATCTCCGCCCTGCTGACTAATCGGGGTGATTTGTTCGATTACCTGGAGATAATCGGCCAGGGAAAACCGCTGACCCGGCCGGCCGCCCCTTACATGGCCATCCCGACCACGGCCGGCAGCGGCGCCGAGGTGACCCGTAACGCCGTGTTGACCTCCACCAGGCACCGGGTCAAGGTGAGTCTCCGCAGCCAATTGATGATCCCCAGACTGGCCCTGGTCGACCCGGAATTGACCTACTCCCTGCCCCCCTCGCTGACCGCGGCCACCGGCCTGGATGCCCTGACTCAGGTTCTGGAGCCATACGTCTGCAATATGCCCAATCCGATGACGGACGCCCTCTGCCGGGAAGGCATGTCCCGGGTGTCCAGGTCTCTTCGCCGGGCTTATCAAGACGGACACGACGCCCAAGCCAGGGAGGATCTGGCTGTGGCCGGCCTCTTCGGCGGACTGGCTCTGGCCAATGCCAAACTGGGCGCGGTACACGGCCTGGCCGGTTCCCTGGGGGGGATGCTCTCGGCTCCGCACGGGGCCATCTGCGCCCGATTATTACCGCTGGTCATGGCCGCGAATCGGCAGGCGCTCCAGCAGCGAGATCCAGATTCACCGGTCCTGCCGCGATATGATGAAGTTGCCCGGTACCTGACCGGTCACCCCCAGGCCCGAGCGGAAGACGGAACGGCCTGGGTCGCCTCTCTGGTCGATGACCTGGCCATTCCACCTCTGTCCCGGTTCGGACTGACCGAAAGCATTATTCCGATTGTGGTGGCTCAAGCCCGGCAGGCCGGCAGCATGAAGGGTAACCCCATCCCGCTGACCGAATCGGAATTGACGGATATCCTCCGGAAAGCACTGTAACGGGTTGCGTGTTTCGTGTTAAGTGTTACGGATTACGTATTGCGGGTTACTTGGTTCTTGTTGCTTGTGACTGGTTGCTGGTTCCTTGGTGTTTGGTGCGGGTTGCGGGTTTCGATGATCGCATGCGCTTGTGGTCTCTTCTATCTGCGTTCATCTGGGCCATCTGCGGATTTATTTATTCAGGTAAAAACTCTGCCAGGATGTCAGCCGCGTCCCGGACAAAGGCCGGACATAACTTAGCCACAAGCTTCTCTTCCTTGATTCTGGCCATCCCGGATTCGGTACTGATGTCCGCGCCCAGCAGGTCCTTGCACATGATAGATCCGTGCAGACCCTTAAACCGCTCCGCCAATTCTTGAGCTGTCCGGGCCAGGTCATTTCTGGCTTCCGCTTCGCCCATCCCATCCTTCTGCGCCAGGCCCAAAACCACAATGGCGCTGGACACCGCCCCGCACACAAATCCCAACCGCCCCAGTCCGGCGCCCAGTGGCCGTCCAAGCCGGTCAGCC
>JADFYA010000512.1 GCA_015233285.1 Deltaproteobacteria bacterium
GTGGAGACCATGCCCACGGCCAGACCGGCAATTCTCTCCACCATCAACTCATACTGTTTCCTTTTTAGCGGCGATTATTACTCTGACACCCCCGAGATTTTGCCCTAATACGCCGGCGGGAGTTTCTTGTTTCTCCAGTCCTACGGCCTTGGTTAGTCTGAGAGACTGCCATCTTACCTGGGACGGCCGCCCGGGAAGTCTGTCGTTAAATTTCTTTAAACATTGTCAAAAACAACCTTAATGGGAGTGAACCATGTTTAAAGTCGGTGAATTAGCAGTTTATCCTGCCCACGGCGTCGGCGTGATACAGTCTATTGAATATAAGGAAATTTCTGGTTTTGATCAGGAATTCCTCATCATGCGCATCCTCGAAAACGATATGATCATCATGATACCGACCACCTCCGTCCAGAACGTCGGACTCCGCCAGGTTATTGATGAGGGCCAGGTACCTCGCGTTTACGACATCCTTAGAGAAAAAAATATGGATAGCGAAACCCAGTCTTGGAATCGCCGCTACAGGGAATATATGGAAAAAATCAAGACCGGTTCCGTCTTTGAGGTCGCAGCGGTGCTCCGAGATTTGTTCGCGCTAAAAGAAGACAAGGAACTATCCTTTGGCGAACGGAAGATGTTTGACACGGCCAGAAGCCTGCTGGTTAAGGAGCTGTCCATTGCCAAAAGGACTGAGGAGGCGGTAATCGAAAATGATATCATGAATATCTTTCAGACCTATTCCCCCACAATGAGCTAACCGTTCGACCTGTTCGGGTACTATCCGCTGCTGTTCCCCATGCTATATCTGCTCCAGTTCCCGACTAGCCCAAAGGTCAAGGGGATAAAAACAAAATGACCCGGCTTGGAGAAAATCTTTCCAGCCCCCCTTACCTTTGGGTCGCTGCGGCCTAAACCGTAATTCTGGACTGGTGCATACCCTTACTCCGAGTTATTGGAGGTGTCCCATGCGAATAGACCGGCTGCGGCTGACTTCTTAAATATTATGGTTCACCATGTCTTCCTGGTTTCTTCTTCTGCCGCCGGTCAACGCCTGGACGCTTATCTACCCACGGTCATTGCCGACCTGACGCGCTCTCGGGTGAAGCACCTGATCGAAGAAGGTCACGTCTTGATCAATGGTAGCTCGCCTAAACCGAGTACCCTGGTCAAGGCCAATGACTGTGTTTCCCTGTCTATTCCTCCCCCTCATCCTTCTCAAACCCAACCTGAAGATATCCCGCTTGAAGTTCTTTTTGAAGATGACCACCTGATTGTGATCAACAAGCCGCCCGGCCTGGTCGTCCACCCGGCTGCCGGGCACTCCTCTGGGACCCTGGTTCATGCCCTGCTTTGGCATTGTCGGTCTTTATCGGGAATCGGCGGTGTGGAACGGCCTGGGATTGTCCACCGGCTGGATAAGGACACCTCCGGGGTCATGGTCGTGGCTAAGACAGACCTGGCCCATGCCGAACTGTCCAGACAGTTCAAGGAAGGCGAGGTTAGTAAGACATATTTGGCCCTGGTATACGGAACTATGCCCCAGGTTGAAGGATCCATAGACCGGCCCATCGGTCGCCATCCCTATAAGCGTAAGCAGATGGCCTGCGTTGAAAGGGGTGGGCGGGCCGCCATGACTTTGTGGTTGGTTAAAGATGTATTTAAAGCTGGTTTAACCCTGCTATCCATAAACCTGAGAACAGGCCGGACGCACCAGATCAGGGTTCACTTGGCCGACATTGGGCATCCTGTCGTCGGTGACCCGGTTTACGGCCCCAAAAAGCCGGCAGCCGGATTGCCTGAGGGGCATCTGAAGCATGCCATAAGGAACTTAGATCGCCAGATGCTCCACTCCTGCCGATTACAACTGACCCACCCGGCTACCCATCAGGTGCTGGCCTTCCAGGCGCCTCCGCCCCAAGATATGGTTGATGTGCTTAATCTGGCCGGTGACACTCGGGGTCAGGTTTGACGGCATGTTTTTGTCCGATTATTATTAGCTTTATCCCATTAGTTTTAATCGTTTTTTTTCTGAGCTCTTTTTTTTTAAATAATTCCTCTTTTTTGCATTAATTTTTGACAAGCTATGTGGTACAAGGAT
>JADFYA010000513.1 GCA_015233285.1 Deltaproteobacteria bacterium
CAATCTTTATGGCCACCCTGTCCGCCTCACGATTTAATCCAGCAATTAGTCTCTTCTACCAGCGTCTGGTGGCTGCCGGGAAAGCAAAGAAGGTGGCTCTAACTGCCTGCGCCAGAAAACTATTAACTATTCTAAACGCAATGATAAAAAATAACACCTCCTGGAGAGCGGCCTAATCTTTTTTCTTGACTTTTAACACAGTCGCTACGGGGAAATGGGTTTCGCCAACCGGGACGAGTCGATTTGCCTTGAAAATCCATTGCCGGGGTTAAGCTCACCATTGACCAGGCCACCATTCTAATACCCCGGAGGGGTTACCAAATATAGCCCAGGGTCAGCGAAGCGCCACCCTGGGTATATGGTTCCAATCCTCTCTGCACCTTAAGTTAATGACATTGGGTTGACGGTTGCGGGTTGACGGTATTGATTTTTCGGACAACAAGTTGTCTGGGCCACCTTCCTCATTCTGCGGTCTTTGGGTAACGCAGACAACTTGTTGTCTGCGCCGCGAAGCGGCAAGAAGCGAGACAAAAAAACGTCAATTATGCCCGTTCAAAGTATGATCTTGAAGTGTTATCCCGTGCTCAAGTTATCATGTTATTAACCCGCAACACGTAAGTCTTTTACCAGAATCCGTGCCGCCGCCCGATTTCGCTGTATTCTTCAATCCCCCCGCATTGGCCCAGGGGGCCCGCCCGCTCCAGATCGAGGCATCCACTCCGATACCAGGAGCCGGCGATCCGGGCCTGCCGACCCAATAGATATCAATACATCGATCAGTTCAATAGATCAAATAGGTAATTTAAATAGCCGGCGGTTCTTTGGATTGGAAATAGAGATGGCGGGTGCTGGTTGCGTGTTGCGTGTTTCAGGTTGCTCGTTGCTCGTTGGCGGGCATTGGACGAATTTCTATAAAATATTAGAGCGATCATCCGCCTTAAGTCAATGACATTGGGTTACGTGTTGCGGGTTGCCGGTTCACAGTGGCCTGGGCCTTCCGATGATGCCTCAAACCGGGTGACTATTCCTGCGGCTTCCGGGCCGGGGATGGTCACCTTTTCTTTTGGGAAAATCCGTTTACACAGAGGCATGTTCAATTTGTAAACGAATCCGGTAAAGGTGGCCTCCTTGGTCTGTTTGGTCTGGCTGATGAATTTCTTCTTTTTGAGGGCGATTACGGCGTCTTTGACCGTTCCCAGCGGGATCCCGGTGGCCCGGCTGATGATATTTTTGTTGGTGAATTTTCGTTTCTGGACATAAAGAAAATAGAGAACCTTAAGTTGGTTTTCCGTGACGAAGAATTCCGGTAACTCATGGCTGTTAAGCTGAATATTCAAAACTAATTTTTGCTCAGCCGGTTGGACGGCAGGATGGATGACAGGTTGGCCTATCGGTTGGCTATATGGCTGGTCAGATAGTTTGACGGCAGGATGCTCAGCCGGATGGACTGGTGGTTGCTCATCAGGATGCTCAGATAGTTGGTTGGCAAGATGGTCTGCAGGTTGGCTAAGTGGTTGGTCAGATAGTTGGTCAGATGATTGACTGGACGGTCGGTCAGCCGGATGGGCATTGATCTGCTCAGCCACTCCTTCCAGCAATATTTTATCAGGAGAGCCACCGGATATATCCACGGCCGGCCCAGCCCCTTCTTCGGACACTCCTGGGGGGGATAAAACCTTGTCCATCAGTTGTGACGCCAACCGCATACTGTGTTCGAGGCCTTCCAGCTCCGCCGAGGGATCCGGGGCGTCCTTCCGGGGTCCCTTTTTCATAAACGAATCCAGCAAATCCTTCCGCTTAAACGGTCTGGCGTTTGACATAATTTCTCCTTTTCGTCAGATTGACCCGCAACGCGCAACGCAATGTCATTAAGTTAAGGGTGAGAACGTATTGGAACCATGTACCCAGGGTGGCGCTTCGCTGACCCTGGGCTATATTTGGTAACCCCTCGTATATTGAAGACGCCCCCCCTCTTCTTTTTCGTCCCCTGCCGCCGGGCCTGTTGAGTGGGTGGGATCGGCTATATGGGCTTCGCATGCGGAGCCCATATAGCCGAGTAGGAAAACCAACGCTGCGTGTGTTAAAAATTCTT
>JADFYA010000514.1 GCA_015233285.1 Deltaproteobacteria bacterium
ACACAGTGAACACCTGGGCCAGCCCATAACGCAATTTGCCCTGGTCTCCAGGACGCGCCCCCTGGGCCTTACCGTCGGGACCGGCCAGTTCATTCCAGGCGCAATTCCCATCCGACCCAAAAAGTATCTCTTCCGTCACACCCCGAACCAGGATCAATTCTTCGACGGAGTCTAACAGGGCGTGCTTGGCCCGGTAAGGCTGCGGGAGGGACAAGTAGTAGTCATCGTTGGCCCCGGAGGTCCGATGAAGATTGCCGGAATCCTTCCAGTCAAGGATGGAGTCGGTTATAATGTTCACATTCTCTTCATCAAGCCCGCTATTCCTGACGGCCTGGCGCAACAATTCCGGGGGGGCGTAGTTGACGTCTATTTTACCTGATTCGGGCACAATTTTGACTGCGACAGTCCCCCCGCCCAATTCAAATGTGTTCCAGTTTCCCTGGATATCCCACATGTCGAAGCCAGCCTGGATCTCCTCCGTGGGTTGCTGTTGACTTTCAAACCTAAGTCGGGACAGCAGCTTGGCCAGGCTCAATTCACAACCTGCCCTGGCCAGGTAGTACGCCCTGGTGTCATCTAGATGGTTCTTGCAGACCCGGGCCTCCAGCCGCATATCGCCGGCAAACTGCAAAACCAGGATGGACAACAAAGCTACCACCCAGAGAATCAAGACCAGGGCAAAGCCCGAGGCTGACTGAGGAAAATGGTCTTTAATATTGATATCACGATATCCGGACATAGACAAGCCGATAGCTTAAAAAAAATGATAATCCCAATGGTTATCTCAGGAAAGGATTGGTTCCACCGCTGGACGAGAACTGTTTGGAGGTAGTCGAGACAATCTGGATGTTTAATTCCTTTTCTTTTTCCAACTCATCTTTTTCGCCGATCATGGTGTAGGTGATGAGCACATCTCTTGGAGTCATGGGGCCTTTGGTCTCATCCCAAAATGAAGACCAGTCTTCATCAGCGGTTGGTTGTCCCGGGAGGCTGCCCGGCTTAGGGTCGGGGCGATAAGAAAAGCTGAAATCCGATAGACCGGTCAAGGCCGGAAAGAAATCTTGTTCGAGCAGTTCTTCATCAAGCACCTGGGGATCTGTGAGCAGGGATTCATAAATTTTCAGGGTTCGGCCTTTGCCGCCCCCACCATCAAATAGTTTATAACAGACCTGAACCAATCCGGTCCGGTTGCCGTTGGTCAAGGAGAAGGTGGAAATAAACCTGACACTGTTCGGTCCACCTCTAAAAAAAGGGTTAGAGCCTTTGATCAGGAGCAGAGGCTGGACGTAGGCGGAGCGGATTTGCCTGGCCAGCAGGGTCAAGGCGATGGACTCCTGGGTTATGTTATCTATCGCCTTTTCCCCCTTCTCCCAGGCTTTGAAGCCAACCGACATGGAGCTAAAGATGATGGCCAGCATCATGGCGATGATGGTCAGGGACAGAAGGACTTCAACTAGAGTAAAGCCGGGTAGACTGTGTTTCCGGGCAAGCATCACCTGGTCATCACCTCCGATGCCTGGAGCACGTTTTTGAGCGTCACCACTTTCACCTGCCTCAGGTCATCTTTAGCGCCCCAGGATACTGTGACGGTTATCCGATAAACCGTCAAGTAAGGGACCAGACTGGCTTCGGGGTCAAATCCTTCCCAGGGGGCCACTTCAACCCGGTAATAGAACCCGTCTTTCTCGTCTTCGGCCACTTTAGGCCCTTGTTCCACGGGTGATTGCAGGATCTTGGCCGTATATTCATCCGCCGCGTCCACTGCCCGCGAGTATTCACTGGCCAGAGTCACATTCTTGAGTCCCCCGGAAAAAAGCTGCATGATGGTGGTCAAAACGACGCTCATGATGATCAGGGCCGCCATGACTTCCATTAAGGTGAAGCCGGCCCCCGTCCATCCGGCTATGCGCCCGACTGCCGGTTTATGATCAGGAAACCTCATAACTATCAAGAACCCTTACCCGCCCGGAGATGGGGTCGACATCAATGTACCCGCGGCGGTCATCTTTGTCGGCAAACATTAACCGCCCCCCGCTGGAATTGCCCCAGGGGAAAAAGGTAATTGCCCCATCCCAACGCCC
>JADFYA010000515.1 GCA_015233285.1 Deltaproteobacteria bacterium
CCCAGTTCTTCTCCCAAGACCTGATAAGGACGGGCGGTAATGGGAAAGCCGGACTGGATCAGATTCAAAATATCCCGGTCGACTTGATCCATTTCTTGGTTTAATTCATTATTTTCAGGCATGATCTCCACCAGTTCTGGGCTGATATCCACACAGCGGCTCCTCGGCTAAATAGTTGCCGGACATCTCGTGGGCTCGAGCCCGGCAGCCACCACAAACCCGCTTGAATTCACATCGGCCGCACTTACCTTCCAGCCGGCCGTAATCCCGTAGGGTGTTAAATATCTCCGATTGACGCCAGATCCGGCTGAATGGCTGCTCTCTGACATCGCCGCAGGTCAAATCCAGGTACCCGCAAGGTTGGACCCGGCCCACATGGGAGATAAAGCAAAAGGCCACCCCGCCTAAACAGCCCCGCGTTACCGCATCCAGCCCAAAGGTGTTCATATCCACCGGCTCCCCGTCCTGAGCCGCCCGTTGCCGCATGACTCGATAGTAATGGGGCCCGCAAGTAACCTTGATATGGATCGGCACCACCTTCCGGCGGTCATATAACCAGTTAAGTATTTTTTCATATTCTTCGGCGGAAATCCCGGAAACCTTGACGTCCTTAGCCCGGCCGGTGGGAACCAGCATAAACACATGATGGGCCGCGGCCCCCAACCTGACGGCTAAGTCCTGAATGGCCGGAAGCTCGGCCAGGTTCTCCATGGTGACTGTGGTATTCACCTGGAATTCTACGCCGGCCGATTTGGCCTCGGCCATGCCCCGCAGCGCCCCGTCAAAGGCCCCGGACACCTGCCGGAAACTATCATGACTCTCTTTGGTCGCGCCGTCTAAGCTGATGCTGATCCGATGGATGCCGGCCTTCAGCATCTCTTTGGCCCGCTCTGGGGTGATCAGCGTCCCATTGGGGGCCATGACCATGCGCAGTCCTTTTTCTGTCCCATAGGCAGCCAGTTCAAAAACGTCGTCCCGCAGTAACGGCTCGCCACCCGTCAGGATGACCACCGGGTTCCCGGACTTGACCATCTCATCGATCAGGGCTTTGGATTCAGCCGTAGACAGCTCGTCTTGGTACGGAATATCTTTAGCCGAGGCCCGGCAGTGGACGCAGGCCAGATTGCACCGCCGGGTTACCTCCCAGGCGATCATCCGCGGCCCGCAGTCGCTGTGACCATGCCCACCGGGTCTCCCCGCCGGATGGCCGGGGTGATGTGAAGTTCTGTTCGTCATGACCAATAACCGTGTTTGAAGGTTGCCCTACCCGCGCTGAAGATTAGACCTTCCCCTCATTCAGAAGTAGGGCCGCTTCCTTGGCGAAGTAGGTTAAGATCAAGTCCGCCCCGGCCCGTTTGATGGAGGTGAGGCATTCCATCATCACCCGAGGACCATCTATCCAGCCCTTTTCAGCCGCGGCCTTGACCATGGCGAATTCACCGCTGACGTTGTAAGCCGCCACAGGTAGATCGAACTCTTCCCGGACTCTCCAGACAATGTCCAGATAGGGCAAGGCCGGCTTGACCATGATGATATCGGCCCCCTCCTCCACGTCTAAGGTGACTTCCCGGAGAGCTTCCAGGGCATTGGCCGGGTCCATCTGGTATGACCGGCGATCCCCGAACTTTGGGGCGGATTCCGCGGCATCCCGGAACGGGCCGTAGAACCCGGAGGCATATTTGGCGGCATAGGACATAATGATGGTCTGGTCAAAGCCGTTCTCGTCCAGGGTGTCCCGAATCTCCGCCACCCGGCCGTCCATCATGTCCGACGGGGCTACAATGTCCGCCCCGGCCTGGGCATGGCTCAAGGCCATCCGGCCCAACAACTCCAGGGTCGAGTCGTTATCCACGTCGTTATCCTTGATCAGCCCGCAGTGGCCGTGACTGGTGTATTCACACAGGCAGACGTCGGTAATGACCACCAAGTCAGGAACTTTGCTCTTGATCGACTTGACCGCCCGCTGGACCACCCCGTTTTGATCATAGGCCCCAGTCCCCCGCTCGTCCTTCTTGTCCGGAATACCAAACAGCAGCACGGCCGGAATGCCCAGGTCAAAAGCCTCCTTGGCCTCTT
>JADFYA010000516.1 GCA_015233285.1 Deltaproteobacteria bacterium
CAAAATAGATCTGTAGGTATTTTCCATCTGCGTTAATCTGCGAAATCTGCGGATAAATTTTCGTCTTCCAAATTATAAACTTCGTTGACCTCAGGATGGATAAATAAAATTAATCATGATTGTCCAACAAAAACTTATGCATAAATATCCATCTCCCCAGACCCGTCCTGGATTAAAAATCATTTTGGCTTTTCTATGTGTCATGTTTCCGGCTTTTGCCCTATCACTCTCCGCGGCCCCTCTAACAACATCTCAACCCACCAGTCAGCTTACTCCCGCAGTGAGCACTCCGATTCCCCCGCCTGCTCCCATCTCGGATCTGACCGTCAATCTGGCCGGAGACCGGCAGGAGGCCCGGGTGGGGGATGTGGTGGCCGTGACCATTACCGTCAATCCCCCGGCCGAATCGGAGATCATTTGGCCGGCCTGGGACAAATCCTGGCCCGGTGTCCCGGTCGTTCAGGAGGAGCCACCACGGACCGGGCCGGTGGAAGGCCGAACCGTGACCAGCCGCCGGATCCTGGTCCAGGTGAATTCACTGGATACCTTTACCTTGGCTGCGTTGACCATTCAGGCCAAAGACAAACACGGCTCCGTCCATACAGGGGAAAGCAACCCCCTGAGTATCCGGGTTACCTCCATCCTCCCAACTCCCGACCCCAAAGCCACCGCGTCCGGACCACCGGATATCAAACCCATCAAGGATCTGGTGCCCATCACTCGGCCCTGGCGGGACTACTGGCCTTTTTTAGTGGCGGCCCTGGTCCTGGTCGGGATAATCGTCTATGCCTTGTGGTGGAAGAAAAGGCGCCGGAATCAGGCCACCGCAACCGCACCACCTCCGCCGCCGGCTGATCAAACGGCCTTAGCCGCCTTAGAGGAATTGGAGCGGACCACATTTTATGGATTGGACGGGCTGCGAATGTTCTATTACCGGTTATCTATGATTTGTCGGCGATATTTGGAGGACATGTGGCGCTTTCCGGCCGTGGAATTTACTACGGAAGAGATTATTCCGGTGCTGCGGGGATTGACTCTGGGTGAGCCCGGCCAAGAGATGATTCGCCTTTTGACCATGGCCGATCTGGTCAAATTCGCCGATGTTGTTCCCGGCACCGATGAAAAAAACAGTCACCTGGCCCTGGCCCGAGGCTTTATCAAAATCACGGCCGCCCTGGCCGAGGAGGCTCCGCCCGCGCCAATCGTCGCTTCGGCTACCGATGAGGCACCTGCCGGCAAAGATGACGGGGCGGGAGCGCAAAAGGAAGATGAGACCAGACAGGTTGCCGTAGCGCCGAAACAAGAGCAGGGCTGATCATGAAATATGAACCGTGAACAGCAATGTCGTAAAAAAATCTGATCTGTTACCCTCAAAATACCTATTCAGTGCTCTATCTAAAAACCAAGGTTTATGCACAACAGCACCTGATCAAGTCTTGTTACGTTTTTTGCCCGGATACTACCCATGGGCCCATCTCAGTGAAAACGACCGTTTTCTCTGACGCTCTTCATCCCACCTTAAGCCTTATCGGCACTTCGGTGTTGTCTTGCCAAAACTCAATATCTTTAACTTCACCAAATATTTCCGGTCCCGCGGCTACATGGCGGCATTATGGTCTAAAAGCACAAAAGTTTCGACCGGACCTCTGAGCAAGAGTTTGATGGCAAAAATATGGATGGGATAAATCCATATGTTTGGAAATTCGCGGGAGCAGGGTCATTTCTATATATTGCCAAACTCATTTAAATTGCAAACAGTTTACCTCTTGATAGAGGTGTCTGTTGCGTGATGTGACCACAAACGACATATCTATACTTTCCCCCCATTCTATAAAATATATCAAATATTGAATTATTTTCTTGACTGTACAACAACGTATGTTATTCATTAAAAATAATGGTTAAGGTATAACCAATGATGATGTTCTGCAAAAAATTCTGCCTCATTAGACTCGTTTGATCCGGACAATTTTCCGTTGTTTACTGTTAGGGGTTTCGTCCCTTGGGTTTTCGGTAAAGGAAGATAAGATATGCCTGAAGGGTCGGCCGCAACGGCCTCGGCTATTT
>JADFYA010000517.1:0-903 GCA_015233285.1 Deltaproteobacteria bacterium
GGGGCCTTTCGCAACTTACTCGGGATATTCTTGCCAAACGTAGATAGCTTCGGCAATGTTTCCTGGGTCACTTAATAACCATACTTGAACTGGTTCGTGTTGAGGAGTTTGTATCATCACACAATAGCAAAACCGGACGGCCATTGGCTGAAAGGTCGGCTATCATGCGTTCCTTTGTGGCTAAGGCGGTAAATGGTATGCCGACCACCAGAGCTTTAATAGGCCGCCTGATTACCGACAATCAAATGCGGATTATCTGCGGGTGGAGCAGCAAAGGGAGAGTGCCCAGCAAGTCCACATTTTCAAGAGCATTTGCCGAATTCTCAGAGGCTCAACTGGTTGTCGAGGCAATCTGCGCCTTGCCGGAACCATCTATGGTGTCCATATTATAATTTGTAACTATCAAAAATTACAGACTAACTATCATATTAAGTGGATTTAGACAAGTGAAACCGACCGAGGACAGCGGTGCTGAGCAAAATTTCTGGAAGCTTAAAATAACCCATCAGATATTTGACCGATAAAAGTTGGGATATGGACGGCCTGGTAAAAATTATAAATTTCTGCTTTATTACTGATCGTTATCCATCTCTAACCTATGGATGTGATTAGCGTTGACAGCATGGTTTTAGATGAGCTATGTATGGTTCATCCGGCTAAAGCGTACTTTGCCTCGTGAACGGCCATGATTTTTTGTTTGAAAAATTCGGTGTCCCTGTAACCGTAGGTTTGTCGCTTCACGTCATTAACATATAGTAACCATCAATAATTAAGTGAGTAGTTTGGATGTTGCCGGGAGGAGGACAATATGAAGCGTTTTGTTGTGATGATCACCTTGGTGCTGCTTATGGCTACCGGGACGGCCCAAGCAAGGACTTATAAGATCGGTACGGTTCATTTGAT